>JBDSYV010000137.1:0-27203 GCA_040110925.1 Ferruginibacter sp.
AATCAGTTGGGCTATAAAATGGTAAAATGGATCAGCTCCATTGAATTTGTACAATCAGCTAAAGATTTAGGCAAAGGGTTTGGCGGAAAAAATGAAGATGACGAATATTTCGATTTATTGGCAGATAGTTAAACAATAAAAAAATAGAAAAAATGAAATACCCATTTAAACCAGGCGACCATGTGAAATGGAATTCTGAAGCCGGATATGTATCAGGGAAGATCATTAAAATACATACCGCTGATTTTGATTATAAAGGTTACACACATCACGCTACCAAAGAAGACCCTCAATATGCCATACAAAGCGACAAGACCGACCATATAGCAGTACATAAAGGGAAAGCACTTGCAAAAGTGAATAAATAAATATTCAAATCAAAATACATAATCATGGAAAAAATGTTGTTGAAATTCCAGAAACAGAAAATATTACGAACAATGAAAAATGGTTTAAAATATGCAACCAGGGTTAGATTGTAAGAAAAAGCCTTAAAAAGTCAGGAATGCATAAAGGCAAAATAATTATTGACCAATTTTAATAAAAATCATGAAGAAAATACTCGTTTTTGTAACCACACTAGATGGAAAAATTACTCAATGGGGGAACCCCCATGTAAAAAAATGGTCATCGGAAGAAGATCAGCATTATTTTAAAAAAGTATGGGATGATTCATCTCTCACTGTAATGGGAAGTAGCACTTTTAATGCTGAGCCCATAAAGCCATCATCCACACATCATTTTATTGTCATGACAAGGACGCCGGCAAAATATAAAGCTCATGAAGTTATTGGCCAACTTGAATTTACTAATCAATCTCCTGCACAGTTAGTAGGGCATTACGAAAAGGAAGGCCTAAAGCAAATGCTTATCGTGGGAGGTGCCCATCTTGCCACTTCTTTTTTTAAAGCACAATTAATAGATGAATTATGGCTGACTTTAGAACCAAAAATATTCGGAACAGGAGGCAATCTGGTTATCAATGAAAATCTCGATATTGATCTGCAATTAATAAGCGTTGAAAAAGTAAATAAACGAGGAACGTTGATAACAAAGTATGCTGTTATTAAATAAAAGTAGGATTATATTTATTGAATTATAATCATAGAATTAACAACAATTTTTTGCACCTCCTTTTCAATTCGCCAGCTTTTTATACATATTGATCAGTCCATTAGTAGACGAATCATGTGTTGTTATCTTATCATTATTCTCAAGCTCGGGCAATATTTTTTTCGCTAATTGTTTTCCTAACTCTACTCCCCATTGATCGAAACTATAAATGTTCCAGATGATTCCCTGTACGAATATTTTATGCTCGTATATTGCGATAAGTTCTCCTAATGTGAATGGTGTGATCTTCGTTATTAAAAATGAATTGGTTGGTTTATTGCCATCAAATTCTTTAAATGGAATTAAATTTTCAGGAACTTTTTCTGCTTCTAATTCTTTTTTAGATTTCCCGTTCATCAATGCTTCTGTTTGAGCGAAGAAATTTGATAATAAAATCTTATGATGATTGTCCATCGGATTGTGACTAAATACCGGGGCAATAAAATCGCACGGAACAATGGGTGTACCCTGGTGGAGCAACTGGTAAAATGCGTGCTGGCCATTGGTTCCCGGTTCGCCCCATATTACCGGTCCGGTGGAGTAAGTAACTCTTTTACCATTTCTGTCCACGTGTTTGCCATTGCTTTCCATATTTCCCTGCTGAAAATAGGCAGGGAAACGATGCATGTATTGGTCGTAAGGAAGAATAGCCTCTGATTGTGCACCAAAAAAGTTAATATACCAAAGGCTGATCAATCCAAGCAACACTGGTATATTTTTTTCGAAAGGTTTTTCTTTGAAATGTTTATCGGTTTCATATCCTCCTTTCAGTAATTCTTCAAAATTATCATAGCCGATTGTCAATGCAATCGACAGACCGATAGCGCTCCATAAACTATATCGTCCACCTACCCAATCCCAGAACACAAACATATTTTCTTTATCAATTCCAAATTCTTCAACACCTTTTTCGTTGGTGCTCAAGGCCACAAAATGTTTGGCAACTGCTTTTTTATCTTTAGCCGTTTTTAAAAACCAAGATCTCGCAGAATGAGCGTTGGTCATGGTTTCCTGTGTAGTAAATGTTTTGGAAGCAACTAAAAACAGGGTTTCTTCAGGAGTGATTTTTTTAAAAACTTCTGCCAGATCAGTACCATCAATATTGCTTACAAAGTAAGGCTGAATATCTTTCTTCCAATAAGGCTTTAATGCTTCTGTAACCATTACTGGCCCTAAATCGCTGCCGCCGATACCAATGTTTACTATATATTTTATTTTCTTTCCGCTGTATCCTGTCCATTCGCCCTTATGTACTTTTTGGCAAAACCTTTTCATGTGGTCCAATTCTTTTTTCACTTCCGGCATCACATCTTTTCTTTCGCAATAAACAGGTTTTCCTGAAAAATTCCTTAAAGCGGTATGCAAAACAGAGCGACCTTCGGAACCATTAATTATCTCACCGGAGAACATTGCCTTTATAGCTTTTTCTAATTCACATTCATGAGCAAGATCAAGGAGAAGCTGCCTGCTGGTATCGTTCATTATATTTTTGGATAAGTCGCAAACGATTTCCGGCATTGAAAAAGAATACTTTTTAAACCGGGCGGGATCTTCATTGAACAGAGTTTTAATAGAAACGTTTTTCATCTCTTTAAAATGATTCTGCAATTTTTTCCATGCGGCTGTTTTAGTGGGATTTATTTTTGGAAACATATTTTATCTTTTTAAAACTTTAAACATTATCGATACGTTTTAATACAGATTTGGTAACGCTTTTTTTATCTTTCTTCACTTGCTTCCATTGCAGCATTATATTCACCATGACGTGCTGCATTATCACAACATGCACGATGATAGAGTGCTTTTTGAGCTGCATTGATAAAATCTTTATTGCCACGCCATATTTCAATAGCGGGATATTCAATCGCTCTTGAAAATGAAAAGGTCAATGACCAGGGTAATGGCGATCTGTTTTTTGAATGCATCGCATTTAATCTTGAAGTTGCTTTTATAGAAGGCTGGCCTCCGGATAAAAAAGCAATGCCTGGAACTGCGGCAGGAACTGACCGAAGCAAACAATCAACGGTTGCATTTGCTATGGTATCATCATCCACCTGAACAGGACAATCCTTGCCGGGTAAAATCATATTCGGTTTTAGAATTATTCCCAGGAGGTTTACTCTTTGTTCATAGAGTTGATGAAATAAACTCCGATGTACTTCTTCTGTAACCGAAGCACATCTTTCAATAGTATGTGTGCCATCCATCAGTACTTCCGGTTCTACCATTGGAACGATACCTGCCTCCTGGCATAATGCAGCATAAAGTGCAAGGCTGTTCGTATTTGCTTCTATACATCCTTTTGTTGGAATACCATCTCCGATTTTAATAACAGCCCGCCACTTGGCAAAACGAGCGCCCAAATTGTAATATTCTTTTAGTCGCTCACGCAAACCATCCAGGCCTTCTGTAATTTTTTCACCAGGGAAACCTGCCATATCTTTTGCACTTTTGTCCACTTTAATGCCCGGGATTATCCCGGATTTTACAAGAACTTCTACAAAAGAAGTTCCATCTGATGTATGTTGACGGATAGTTTCATCACTCAAGATAGCTCCACTGAGGCATGATCCAATATCTGGTGTTGTCACTAATATTTCACGATAGTTTCTGCGATATTCTTCTGTTTGCGGAATACCTAATTCAGCAAATCGTCTATTACATGTGCCGATACTTTCATCCATTGCAAGTAAACCTTTAGCCATCATTGCTTTGGCAGTTTTGTTTAGTTCTTCTATATTCATTTGTTTAAATTTTTCCATTTCCAGTTACGAACATCCGGCATATCCTCACCATTTTTATGAATGTATTGTTTGTGTTCTACTAATTTATTCTCAAGCATTTGATATAGCAAATCCTGAAAGAAGCAGAGGGTAACTTCAATAGTTTTTTTAACCTTATGCCTGCCACTGGGAAGGTAAGCAACTTTTTGCCCCAGGCATTTAATAACAATAGCATTGTTCTATAAAAACTTATGATGTGATTTAATAATGAACTCTATTAAAAAATCAGAATCCAATTTTTTAAAGTCATCATTGAAATTTGTTTTTAAAGTTTTCAAATGATGCAAGTGACTTTTTTACTTTCAGCGCTGCCTTCCAATTCGGCCCAATCCATTATATGATTTATCAAAGAATTATTCTACAATTAATTTTCCTTTCATTACCACATGAATGCTGCAAAAATAATCAGCGTTTTCAGTAACCACTAAACTCCAGGATTGACCCGGAGCCAGTGGCCCTGAAGTCCAAAGCTTCCCCTTTTCTTCTGTTACATCATGTGTTACAATGTCGTGATTTGTCCAAATTACCGTATCTCCTTTTTGTAATGCGAGTTCAGCAGGCTGAAATTGCATTTGCTTAATTTCAACTTTAAAAATTTTATGTACTGCTTCCTGAACTTTTTGTCCTTTGTCTTCCGGAGTGGTGCAACTGTTTAAAAGAAACATAAAGCATAACAGGTAAATGCTGTTTTTAAATATTGAATGCATATCAGTTATTTTTTATTGAATTCCATTTGTACCATTTCTGCGTGCGCCAGGTGTGCTTTAAAAAGTGGTAATGCAGATTGCAATAAACTTTTCAGTTCTTTGTTATTTGCATCCGGTATTAATACATTTGCAACCTCGTTGATGGCTGCTTTGTGATAAGCTACTTCATTATCAATGTAGGCTTTATCGAAAGCGGCGCCCTTTTTTGAATTAAGCATAGCTTTTGTTTTAGTGGCGCCTGCAAGAAATGACTTGGTGGTGGCATTATCTTTTGGAGTTACTCCCAGCTTGGTTACCAATGCCACCGCCTGGTCAATTATAGACTGGTGATCTTTCGCCATTGTTGCTGCAAACTTCAGCACATCGGCATTTTTTGATTTTTTCTTTGCAATTTGTGCGTACTCAATGTCTATCTGGTTTGCAGTTACAGCAACCGAGGCAATTTCGGCATCTGTAAGTTTGGTATTTTTCTGTGCATGTACTGGCACTGAAAACAAAAGGCAGCACATAACTATACCAGTTATCAGCACCTTAAAATTTGTGTTCTTTTTCATAATATTTTTGTTTTAATTGTTTAAAAAATATTTATTAATAGTTCTCGTTATATTCAAATGTCATCGGCCTTTTATTATATTTTACTATTCATCTGGTTTTGGCACTACGGATAAGATTTCTAATTTGGTTGATGCAAGGAGCAAATCATTCATATGCTTACCGGTAAGACTTGTGATTTTAGTTTCTGAACATGGGTTTGCCAATATCATATCAGCTCCAATATGTTTGGCATAATCTAAAGTTGCTCTTGGAAGATTAGTACCGTTTAATACATGGTATTCTACAGTATTATTAAGCCTGCTTTTTATTAGCCGGTGAGTCTCAATAAGGTAATTCCTGTCCGTATTCCAGGAAGCCATCTTACTTTGTAAAGTAACAATATGAATTTTAGCTCTATCTTTCTTTGCAAATTCAATTACCCACTCAATTTTCAGGTATGGAATAAAAAAGCGTACTGGAACAACAATTGTTTTTATTTTATTTTGCATGGTTCCATTCAAAATTGTCAGAACCGGGCAAGCACTTGATTTGGCTAGACGATTGGGGTTAACAGAATCAGGCAGTATAAATAATTTTCTCCCTGTCTTTTTTGCTATGATGATTAGTTGAGGTTTTAATTTTTTTGCAACATGAAGGATTTTATAGTGAACAGATCCTTCTGAAAAACAAATTTTCACTTCTGTTTGCGGAATATATCCCTTTATTACCTTTTGCCATTCCTGTAACTTTTGAATTACAACAATGTTATAATTGTCCTGTTTATGAAGGGTACTAAAATTGTTTATATTAAGAATATGGTTCCAGATGTTTTTTTTCGGACTTACATGAAGTAAATGGATGATTGAACCAGTTGATTGTGCCAGTTCAATTGCTTTTTTTACAGCCACTTCAGTATTTAGACTAAAATCCACAGGAACTAATATATTCGCTAGTAACAGTGACATAAAGCGGTTCTACATTTTACAAGTACAAATGTAAATTCCTATTATTAGGCTGCAGTTAGAAAGGAATTAGAATGGTATTAGAATGGTTTCATGTATTGCTATGCTAACCTCATAAGTACTAACTTTCCATATCTAAAATAATATCTTTGAATTATATGGAAGGAAGAAAAATACTGATCGTAGAGGATGAGCAAAAAATCGCCGATACATTAAAATTTGGGCTAACCGAAATTGGGTTTGATGTAGAAGTTGCTTATGACGGAAAATTGGGATACAATTTATTTTGTGGCCAGGATTTTAACCTGGTTATTCTCGATATTAATCTTCCTGGTATGAACGGATACGAGCTGTGTAAAGCTATCCGTTCCCGAAATGAGTACATACCAGTTCTCATGCTGACTGCTATGAGCACATTGAATGATAAAACAGATGGGTATGACTCAGGAGCGGACGATTATATGGTTAAACCTTTTGAATTTAAAGAACTGCTGCTTAAAATCAGATCCTTGCTTAAACGTACTATGGGTAGAAATTTACCAGTTGGAAATATATTGAAAGCATTGGACCTGGAAATGAACCTTGATAGTAAAGAAGTAAAAAGGGATAATAAATTAATCAATCTTACTGCTAAGGAATTTCAATTGCTTGAATACATGCTTCACAATAAAAACAGGCTGGTTTCCAGGGTGGATATTGCTATTAATGTATGGGATGTAGATTTCGAAACTAACACCAATGTGATAGATGTGTATATAAGTTATCTCAGGAATAAGGTGGACAAGCACTTTCAACATAAATTAATTCAAACTCATGTGGGCATGGGCTATATATTAAAAGATAATTGATGCCGGTAAGGATAAAAATAACATTGTTTTTTACCTTAATAATGTTCCTGCTGATATTGCTGTTTTGTGGTATTATCTTTTATTTTTCTTACACTAACAGGTTAGATAATATTAAAACGCATTTAACTAACCGTACACTAACTACTGCAAGTTTACTTAGTCAGCCTAAAATATTTGACTCTACCATTATAAGTAAAATAGATGCGACCACAAGAGAAATAACAGCAATAACAAACGAAAGCATTCAGGCATATAACCAGCTTAATAAAAGAATTTATGCTTACAGTGATATACCCGACGAGAGCATACAAATCAGTAATGATATATTAAATGAAGCAAAATTAAAAACTACGTATTTTTTTACTGTTGGCGATAAAGAAGCTATTGCCCGTTATTATAGTGCTGACAAGTTAGTTATTATTGCTGCAGCTTATGATGCTGATGGAAGAAGTGATCTCCATCGCATAAAAATTATTCTGTATGTTTGTTTCACTGGTATAATTTTAATCGCATTCGCATCGGGGTGGTTTTTTTCAAAAAAATTACTGCAACCTATTAGAAAAATTGCCGATGAAATAAATGTAATTTCTGCACAAAGTTTAAAACTCCGGATAAAATCAGGAAACGCAAATGATGAATGGAACTATTTAACCAAAACATTAAATGACCTCTTGAACCGGTTACAGGAAGGTTTTGAGGTACAAACCCGTTTTATATCTTCGGCTTCACATGAATTATCCACTCCTTTAACATCCATATCAAGCCAGTTAGAAGTATCACTTCAAAGGGATAGAGTGGCAGAAGATTACCGTAAAGTAATGCAATCAGTTTACCAAGATGTGCGGCACCTAAATAAACTCACCCAAACCTTATTGGAGTTTGCCAAAGCTTCAGGTACGGCAGGTGGTATAGAAATTGACCTAATTAGAATTGACGAGATATTGATGCGCCTCCCCGGCGAAATGATAAAATTTGATGAGCATTATTCAGTAAAGCTTGAATTTGATCAATTACCCGAAGATGCTGAGAGATTGGTAGTTTTTGGAAATGCTGAACTATTATTTGCTGCCATAAAAAACATTGTTTCCAATGCATGTAAATTTTCTGTTAATGGTTTAGCAATAGTCAAACTATCTGTAGATAAAACAACGATTATTATTTCCATTAAAGATGAAGGGAAAGGTATTTCTGAAAATGACTTAACAAATATCTTTCAACCATTTTTCAGAACGGAGGATAGCCGTGGGATTACTGGTTTTGGCGTTGGTTTACCATTAGTGCACCGGATTATAAAGTTACACAATGGACAGATAGACGTGAACTCCATTGTTGGAAAAGGAACAACATTTATTATTGAATTACCCACTGCAACTGATTCGAAGCAAAAATTAACTTTCTAACCATATTCTAATTTTTTCTTAATAGCACCTTAATGCTGGTATTGTAATTTGCGTTTAATAAACCATCCCGGCAGAATATAAAAATAAAAAAAAAGGCCCTCTGTGATAGCCAAGTAACGATCATCACATTAGGAATGGTCTGGTTTATCCTGATTTTTAAATAACAAAAACGTACGATTTCGAAATTGCAGACATTCTAACTCGATTCGGGACTTCTCATGCCATTATCTCTATCCTTCATTTTAAAGATTTATTGTTATGGCCACAACTAAGAATATAATTTATACTGGTAGCTGCCTAACGCTAATTTTTATTTTAATTATTGCTGTTATACTCAAGATTAAAGGCACTTTTGAGGAGAAGCTATTTTTTGGATTATTAACTACTCTTGTATTTTTAGCTATAGCAATATATTTTATTCACTGTATAATAAAAAGTTTGCTAAGTGATTATTATTTGTTTAACAAATATGACCATTACACTACATTACAAATTAAAGGACAGTCTCAACTCATCAATCACATTAAAATCCAGGAAAAGGATTTAAATATTTTAGTAGGTAATTCCAGGTGCATCCACCCTTACCTTACAAGCATTTTAAACATTACGACATTCAATAACATTGGTTTGAATAAATTATTTATCTCCCCTGCAACAGGAAAATCTGAACAGTTTAGTTTGGACAAGTATATCACCGAAGATAAAATAAGTACATACTGCTTAAATGCAGAAGATTTGGTTTGGCAAATTGGGCCAGCGTATTTGGGATGTGGAAATGAATGCGGGAATTTTAATGCAATACAATTTAAAAAGAACGCTTTAAGTCCAAGCATAAGAATGATTGAATTAAAGTTGTCTCATGCTTCAAGCTCCGGTTATTGCAGTGTTTTACCAAGTCACTTTGCAGATGTTAAACATGGGATGCCGGAGAACCAAGGCGTTTTACCATCGGGTCATACTGCTTTTAGATGTGCTGAAGGAATGATTCTCTTTGTAGGCAAATTACAGGAACTTTCGGGTGGAAAGCCAGTTGGATTTAGACTATATATTGATGATAAAAAGGAGTTTTATGAGATATGTTATGCCATTCGAAAAACGCAGATTATACCTGATTTTATTGTGGTTGACAGCCCGGATGATACAACGACAGGTATTGCAATAACAAGTACAGGTGATAGTGGAGAGCCTTTGCTCGAAGCACTGCAGTTTGTTTCCAAAACATTACAGCAATATGGCTTAGATAAAGAAATTAAAATAATAGCAGCAGGGAGAATAATTTCGGGATTTGATGTTCTTAAAATGATTGCATTAGGTGCTGATTCGGTTTATGCCTTTACAGCCGACCATACTAGGAGTGTATATCAAAAGAGGTATATTGAAAAATCTCATAATGATGCTATCAAATCTATAATTAGTATAATGAAAGCTTGTGGATTTAAAAACCGGAACGATATCACGTTAGCAAAATTATTAAGCCGGCTGGATATGTTGCCTTTAAAAGCTGCAGAAAAAAGCTGTAATCAGAAAATAAATATGGGTACAGTAAAAATAATCGATCATCCTTTAATTGTATTAAAAGCAGACGCCGGCAAAAAACATGCTGCCGTTCTGTAAGAAGTGTTTTCATAATAAATGCAAGACTTAGAAAGTCAAGAGCCGAAGCAAATTAACTTCGGCTCTTCATTTTATAGTATTTAGTTTTATTACCGAAATTATAACTTTTGACTTTGCATTTTACCAGTATTTTTGCCAGCAAATTATTTGAACTACAAATGACAATTAACAAACATATCTTGTCCAATTATAAGCAGATAGGTGTGTTTGTATTGTTTTTTCTACATGTTTTTCTTACGTCAGTTTCATTTGTTAAAGCTTCTGCTGAAACCAACAAATATTCAGAGTCGCCAGGAAATCTACCACAAAATCACAACAATTCAGATCCGGAAGATAATAGCCGTTCCAATTATTCCGATGTACAGGAATATCATTTTTCAGTAAGGGCTAAGCGTTGCGTCAATCAGCTTGCAAAAGCATCGGGTATTCATTCTTTATTAACAAACAATATAGGTAAGATAGCATCTGATCATTATTTTACATCTTCCACTTTTATAGTAAGACCTGCGTATTATTCTTTCCTCTCCCTGCACAATTTATTTTAATTTTTTAGTGTCCTTACTTTATTAAACATCCTCATTTTGCTGATGAAAGGAACAGTCGTTTTTACACTTATTCTTTTCATTAAAATATTCACCATTATAATTATCATTTTTTATGCAACCTTTTATAGATTTATTTTCCAATCTTACCAATCCTGAATGGATCATGCAACATGGCGGATTGTATATCGTGGTATTGATTGTGTTTATAGAAACGGGATTTTTTTTCGGATTCTTTCTTCCTGGTGATTCCCTTCTGTTTATTGCAGGAATGGTAATCGCTAATACATTGGCTCCATTAAATATTCCCTTATTAAACCTTTTATATTGGGTATTATTAATAACCGCAGCCGGTGTTATTGGCAACTTTGTTGGATATTGGTTTGGGAGAAAATCGGATGGGATTCTTTTTCAACGCAAAGACAATTGGCTCTTCAAGAAAAAATATCTTATTCAAGCCAAAGAGTTTTATGACAAAAAGGGAGGCAATGCCATTGTATTGGCCAGGTTTCTTCCCATTGTGCGCACATTTGCGCCTATAGTGGCAGGTATAGTAAAAATGGATAAGAAAAAATTTGCAATGTATAATGTTGCAGGAAGTTTTTTATGGGCCGGGAGTATTGTAACAGCAGGATTTTTACTGGGCGAAAGCGCATGGGTAAAATCTAATCTTGAAAAAATCATTCTTGGTATTGTTTTGATTACTACAGCTCCGGTAATAATCAAGTTATTAGTGGGAAATAAAAAGAAAATAATAGTGCCTTCAGGAAATATTTAAAAACGTTCAAATAATTTTTATGGATTTTATTACACCAGACTTTGCTAACCCAGCTATCTGGATCAGTCTGCTTACGCTTACCTTTCTTGAGATTGTATTGGGAATTGACAATGTCATTTTCATTTCCATTGTTGCGGGCAAATTGCCTGAAGAAAAGCAGCGCAGGGCCCGTAATATTGGGTTAACATTAGCTATGGTATTTCGAATAGGACTATTACTTTGTATTAGCTGGATAATCGGTTTAAAAGATACTGTTTTTACGATTCCGGCTATTGAAGTACTGACGGATAAAAGTATCCCACTCAGCTACAAAGATATTATTCTGATTGCAGGCGGTATTTTTCTTATTGCAAAAAGCACGATGGAAATTCATCATAAATTTCGAAATGATGGCAAACAGGAATTTAAAAAAGGGAACAAGGTAATAGGTTTTGGTGCCGTGATTTTTCAAATTGTAATGGTGGATGCTGTCTTTTCATTCGACTCCATCCTTACAGCGATCGGGTTGGTAGAAAACATTATCATCATGATCATTGCGGTAATTGTATCAATTGGCATTATGATGATTTTTGCAGCCCCAGTAACAAAAATCATAAATGCTCATCCTACACTCCAAATGCTCGCCCTGTCATTTCTGGTAGTAATTGGGGTGGTGCTTATTGCTAGTGGACTTCATCAGGAAATAAGCAAAAGCATTATTTATTCCTGCTTGTTTTTTTCGTTGGTTGTTGAAATGCTAAATATAAAACTGAGGAAGGGGGTTAAAGTAGATTAAGGTAATTAGCAATGTAAAATAGAAAGCAAAAATATACAACTGAAAAAAATTAAACTAACACATAAAGGACAGGACTAAATTGCTTGAAATTTATAGTATAGCTTACCTAATAGTGAAATTAAAATGGTGGATAACTCCCGAATTATTCCTTTTATTTGTATGAGTTTTAATTTGTAAAAAATAAATTTCTAAATCAGGCTGATAAAAGATGTTTGAAAATCTGATCCATCTGACAGCGGTTAATTTCTCTTCATGTTTTTATAGTTACAAATCAGTTGTGTGTATTTCAAAATCCTTATTTTCCCAACGCTGTACATCAGGCCAATAAAAAGTGAATAAGATATTGTCTTCTTTTGTTGCAGCTGCCGGAAGGTCGGTTATATGCACACCCAAACCAGTATCATGAGAATCAGTTTCATTGGTTGTTTGCCAGCCATCAACAGACCAACTTACAAGGGCAGGAGACATGGTTTCAATGCGTAAAAATTTCTTCTTAGATATTGTATGACAAGGAGATTCAAAACGCCAGACTTCCCAATCCACCTGTGTTTTATTTTTAACGTAACGCTCCCATGTGTGCATGGGCATATCAAATATTTTTTTATGTTTCAGCGAGCAACACAATTTTATATACTCAGCATGGGCCCATACCAAGGGCAATGCAGAACCACTGTGTTGTCCTAAATACAGTTCCAGCTCGGGTATATCATCTGTATCCCAAATCTGTTCTGGAAATAACCCATGATTAGCAAATGCTTCCATCGTCTTCAATAAAGATGTTGCTTTATCAAAGTTACCCGCTGCAATTTCATAATGTGCCCTTTCGCCGGTAAGCAAAGGCCATGCCCTGCCTATGCCTGTACCATCATAAGGGCTGCCGTCCTCATGCTCCCCATAACCATCCTCATTGTAACGATGCCAGCATGGGCCATGTGCTGTATCCACTTTCAGTTTGGCATCAATTACTTTAATGGTATTGAGTATTCGTTGGTCGTTTGCCGCACGTAATCCAAATCTTACCAACGCCAATGCATCTATACTGATCAATTCATTTATTGGCAACCAGCCTTCATCTTGCGCATGATTTTTAAGTTGTATTTTTCTTTCATTCAAATCCTTTGCTGCAATATCAGCAGGATTCAACCGGATATAATATCCTTCAACTCCTATTTCCTTTGCTAAATTGGTATTCGTTACATAAGTCCATCGCTCAATATTATCGTTCCAGTAATCCGCCGTTTGACGACAATATGCCGCTATTGCCGGTTCCTTATTTTTTTCTGCAAAATCTGCCGCAGCCAGTAATGCTGCAATTTCCGTGGCAAGGGTAAATATAGATATGCCTGTTTCTTCTTCCCATCGGTCTTGCCTGGTAGCCGGGCCATACCTGATTAAATAGGACACTGCTTTTTTTACAACATTCCAATAAGTATGAATCATGTGTGGATCTAAAGCATCATTATGTCTGCATAAATCAATCAACAAAATTGGCAACGATACCTGATCCATTTGGATGCCCCCCATATTTGGTTTTCCCGACAACCACATATTTTGTGGCCAGTGTCCGTCAGCCTCCTGTGTTACCATCAGATAATTTATTATCCTGAAAGCATCTTCATTGGATTGCATGGATAAAAATCCACCCGCAATTTGAACCAGGTCCCGCGGCCATACTAAATGATAGCCACCAATATCATCATCGCCTTTTGAAAACCCCCAGGGTATTGACATGCTGGCAATAGTACCTCCCACAAAAGATTTTGATTCATGCATACGAAGAACTGCGGCGCTGATTCGGGAGAGGTTTCCTATTTTATTTTTTGAATCATTCTGATGGGATAATGAATTTTGCCAATCCTTCCATTCGTCGGTATATCTTTTTTTTGCATAACCAAATCCATCCATAATGCTGGCCCAGGCATGATGTCCAGCTTCTGTAGCATCATATCCAAAACCTACTGCCAAAATAAATGAATCGTCCACTTGTGCTAAATCTATTTCGGCAACCATCGCCACATTTCCATTTTCTGCCCGTTGATATTCCCATGCCATCTGTCTGTGTTGTTCAATATCTTTAAACCCATCTGAAACACCTACAAATCCAACGGACCGCTTTAACCAGTTTTGAGAACAGGCTAAGGCCAATACAAGACCATTTCTCTCTGCAAAAATCATGGGAACGCCTTTGTAATCTCCTACCCATGCAGTATTTTCTCCACCACTATTACCCAGGTGAGGCGCCAGCAATACATACAAATGATAATCGCTTTTTACTCCTGCCAGCGGTACAAATTCTATTTTTTGCAACAGTGTATTCCGCAGCGGGTCTGTTATAATTTCTTTGTTGATTGAATATTTTTTTTGCAGGCATTCATTGATAATCTGGTATGCAGGTATCCCATCAGCAAACATTTTAGTTGTATGTTTTGTATCCCGTTTTTCTTCCGAAAAAAAATCCTTGCCATCGGTAACCATCAGTTCCATATCCCTGGTACATGCCTGGTCTTCTCTTGGAAAATAAACTTCATTGATAATACCATGGCTGATGGTAAAACTAACCGCAGACAAAGGGTTTAATGCCTTTCCGATGCCGGATTTTGCACTGGATGTCCACCGTGCAGGTATACCTGGTGCGCCTGGTGGAACTAATGTATGATTGAGCATATATTCTATTTAAAGTGAACTATGGTAACATTGCTGCGGCCTCATTATCAACAAACCAATATAAGTTTCCGTCTGCTGGCTTTATCAATTGAGCAGGATATTTATCCGGTTGATAAGCATCATGTAAAACAGTATTAAGAATTTCAGCTTTAGCTTTTCCTGTTACCAAAAAAATAATGTTGTGTGATAAATTCAATAGATAAGGGGTCATGCTAATACGGGACATTTTTTCTTCTTCAACATATACTTCCCGTACACCTGCAGTTTGCTCTTTAATTATTTCCGTGCCGGGAAAAAGAGAAGCAGTATGGCCATTCTCACCGAGGCCAAGCAGTATCAAATCAAATCGCATGGGTTCATCTTTAAAAAACTCTTTTACTATTTTTTCATATTGACAAGCTGCTTCTGCCGGCGGCAGGTTAACCGGTATAATATGAATGTTTGAAGCAGGGATATCAATTTTATCAAGCAATAATATTTTTGCCTGATGCGCATTGTTACGATCATCATCCAAAGGCACACAACGTTCATCACCCCAAAAGATAAAGCTGTTTTTCCAGGGCATTCGTTTACTGAATGCAGGCTCTGCTAAAAGCCTATATAAATTCTCCGGTGTTTGTCCGCCAGAAAGTGAAAGTGTAAATCTGCCTTTTACAGCAATGGCTTTGTGCGCCTCATCAATAATAAATTCAGCCGCAGCTTTATTAAAAGCATCTGCAGTTATAAAAATTTCCAGTTTATATGTTGATGATGTTGTCATTTTCCGTCGGGTGGAATTACTACCCAGCTATGCCCGTCTTTTGCAATCAATGCTTCCGCATCTTCGGGCCCCTGCATGCCGGCTGCATAGTTCGGAAAATTTACGGAAGGATTATTTTCCCAGGTATTGATGATGGGCATTAGTGCTTTCCAGGCTACTTCTACCTGGTCGGCACGCATGAAGAGGGTAGAGTCGCCTTCCATAATATCCAGCAGCAAAGTTTCGTAAGCTTCGGGCGTTCCGGAAGTATACGAATCTTCATAATTGAATTGCATATCAACCGGGGATAACAGCATTTTTAGTCCGGGGCGTTTTGCCTGAAACTGCAGGCGAATACCCATGTGGGGCTGTATATGCAGCATGAGTGTATTCGGTTGCCAGTGCCCCCGGGCTTCTGCCGGAAAAGATTGATGCGGCACCGGCTTAAATTTAATGGTGATGATGGAAATGGTTTCATTCAATCGCTTGCCGGTACGTAAATAAAAGGGAACACCCTGCCAGCGCCAGTTATCAATAAATAATTTTACGGCTGCAAATGTTTCCTTGTTTGAATCTTTATGTACATCAGGTTCCTGCCGGTAACCTTTCACTTTTTTTCCCTCTATCCAGCCGGCACCATATTGGCCACGAACGGCATATTCATATACTTCTTCCGGATGGATCTTTCGCAAAGCATTCAGCACATCAACTTTACGGTTGCGTACTTCATCGGCTTCAAAAGAAACCGGCGGTTCCATGGCAATTAAACAGAGCAGTTGAAAGAGATGATTTTGAATCATGTCCCGCAAAGCCCCGGCTGTTTCATAATAATTTCCCCTGTTCTCCACACCCAGTTGTTCCGATACAGTTATCTGCACGCTGTCGATATAATTCCGGTTCCAGATAGGTTCAAACAAGGCATTGGCAAAACGAAAAGCGAGGATATTCTGCACCGTTTCTTTTCCCAGGTAATGATCAATGCGGTATATCTGTGATTCATCAAAAATGCCATGTAACAGGCCATTCAGGTGTTGGGCACTTTCCAGGTTGTGGCCAAATGGTTTTTCAATAACGATGCGGTTTTGCAATTTATTTTTTGCCAGTCCCGAGGCTCCTATTTTCAGGGCAATTTCATCAAATGCATTTGGTGGAACGGCGAGATAAAAAATCCGGTTGGCTTTTACTTTCCATTTTTTCTCAATAGCTACAATTGATTTTTCTAATTTAGAATAGGTGGTTCCGCTGTCAAATTCTCCCATCTGGTAGCTCAGGTGTTTTGCAAAATTATCCCATTCAGCTTTATTTGATTTTCCCCTGCGTGAAAATTTATTTACGCCTTCATACAAACGTTTGTGAAAGGCTTCGCCTGTCAATTTTGTACGGCTTACCCCTATCAAAGCAAATTGATCCGGTATCCAGTTATCTAAGTAAAGATTATAGATAGCCGGTACCAGTTTACGCCAGGTAAGATCGCCGGTTGCGCCGAGAATGATGATGACGGTTGGGCCGGGTTTGATGGTTGTTGCAGGTTCCATGTTATTTAGTCTTTTGATTCCACTGTGTATGAAAAATTCCTTCTTTGTCGTTACGCTCATAAGTATGTGCGCCAAAATTGTCGCGCTGTGCCTGTATTAAATTGGCAGGCAGCCATCCGTTGCGGTAGCTATCGTAATAGGCCAGTGACATCATCATCGCCGGTACAGGTATGCCATTGCCGACCGCTTCACGTATCACATAGCGCATTCCTTTTTCAGCATGCTGAAGTTTGAGCGCAAGGCCTTTGCTAACCATCAGATTGGGCAGGTTGGGCTCCTGCGAAAAGGCAGTATAAATATCTTCCAGTAAAGCAGCACGGATGATGCAGCCACCACGCCAGATCTTAGCAATATCATCCGGTTTTAATCCGTAAGAATATTTTTGAGAAGCAGTCTGCAGCAATGCCATCCCCTGTGCATACACCGTTATCATGGCAAAATAAAGTGCCTGCTCCAACGCTTCGATCAATTCAGTATTATCATCAGTTAGTTTTATATCCGGGCCTGCCAGTTTTTTTGCCGCAGACTCACGTTCTTTTTTTAAAGCCGACATGTCACGCATGGCAACCGCAATATCAATAACCGGAATGGGAACCTGTAGGTTAATAGCATCTTCCGAAGTCCATCCGCCGGTTCCTTTCTGTTTAGCACTGTCGAGGATCATGTCAACAAGCCTGTTGTTGCTCAGCTCATCATTCTGCAAAAAAATATCAGCCGTTATTTCAATAAGAAATGACTGCAATAATCCTTCGTTCCATTTTGAAAAAATATGATGTAGTTCATCATTGTTCAGTCTGCCAAGCTCTTTTAATAAATGATAGGTCTCTGCAATCAACTGCATCAATCCATATTCAATACCATTGTGTACCATTTTTACATAATGTCCCGCAGAGCCAGGCCCAAGCCAGGTTACACAGGGTTCCTCATTTACTTTGGCAGCAATTGCTTCCAGCATGGGTGCCACACGGGCATAAATTTCTTTTGGACCGCCGGGCATAATACTCGGACCATAACGTGCACCCGACTCGCCGCCGGAAACACCAATGCCCATAAAATGGATGGTTGATTTTGCCAATTGTTCGTTCCGGCTATTGGTATCTGTAAAATGCGAATTGCCACAATCCATCAGCAAGTCATTTTCAGATAAAAGTGGTTTTAATTCATTGATAACATCATCCACAATTTTGCCAGCCGGTACCAGCATGATAATGGACCGGGGAGTTTTTAATGACCTGATAAATTCCTCCAGGTTACTGGTAGCGGCAATTGTACGCTCACCTGCTTCTTTGGTAACGGCTTCCACCTGGGCAGCATTTTTATCATAACCCATCACGCTAAATCCATGATCGTTCATATTGAGCATGAGGTTGCGGCCCATGGTTCCAAGCCCTATCATACCAAAATCATATTGTTCCATTTCCTTTATTTTTCATTATTAAATTTAAACTCAAGTGCTGATAATTTCCTCTCCAATCAACCTGGTTTCCTATTCTTTATCATTACTCTATTCATAACACAGAATAAGAATTGCTGCATTCATATTTTATTGACCTTTCATATTTTTATTTTCAATGGCATATATTTTTTCCAGTCTTTTTACATGACGGGGTGCATTTGAAAAACGGGCTTTAAGAAAAGCAAAAACAATTTCCCGGGCCAATTCAATGCCTATTACACGCTGACCAAGACATAAAATATTTACATTATCATGCTCCACGCACTGATGTGCTGAATACGTATCATGGCATACCCCGGCCCGGATGCCCCTGAATTTATTGGCCGCAACGCTAACACCAACGCCACTTCCACAAATAATAATTCCTTTATCCCCTTCATTATTAAGCAGCGCATTTGCAATAGTTACTGCCTGATCGGGATAATCGGTAGGGCTTTCATCGTATGTGCCCAGGTCAATCACTCTATAGCCCTGTTCTTCAATTTCTTTAAAAAGAATGGTTTTATAATTGTAACCTGCATGGTCTGAAGCAATGAGTATTTTCATGATTTATTTGTTAAGCATTTTTTTTGTCGTAAGCATTATATGCTCAACGGTAATGCCATAATGTTGATAGAGTTCTTTATACGGTGCACTGGAACCAAATTTATCAATGGCGATAATACTGCCTTCATCTCCAACCCATTCGTGCCAGCCCTGCGAAGCGCCTGCCTCTACTGCTATTCGCTTTTTAACAGAAGCTGGTAAAACTTCGTCAATATATTCCTTCGACTGATTTCTGAATAAATCCCAACTGGGCATACTTACTACCCGTGCATTGATATTTTCCTTTTGCAATAATTCCTGCGCCTCCATAATAATTTCCACTTCGGAACCGGTAGCGATTAAAATGATATCTACTGTTGAATTTTTTTCAGGGGATAATATATATGCACCCCTTGAAAGCATTTCTGCAGATGCTAATTTATTCCTGTTAAGGATGGAAAGTTTCTGCCTGGTAAGCACAATCATCGTTGGACCATTCATTCTTTGGATAGCGGTACGCCAAGCATAAGCTGCTTCATTAGCATCGGCCGGGCGTATTAAACACATACCTGGCATAGCCCGGAATGACGCAAGTTGTTCAATGGGCTGATGCGTAGTCCCATCTTCACCTAAACCAATCGAATCATGTGTCATGATATATATAACAGGTAATTTCATGATACAAGCCAACCGAATGGCAGGACGGGCATAGTCAGTAAAAATAAAAAAGGTGGCTGCAAAAATTCGTATTCCTCCATGCAAGCTGATACCCGAACTGACGGCACACATATTATGTTCCCTGATTCCAAAAGCTATATTCCGGTTTTCGTATTTTCCTTTTGCAATATATCCCGAGGTCTTTATCATTGTATCTGTAGAAGGTTCCAGGTCTCCACTGCCTCCGATTAACCAGGGCAATTGCGGCGCTATCGCCTTGATTACTTCTGCCGTAACTGACCTTGTTGCTTTAGGCCCATCTTCGGGTTTATATACAGGAATATCCTTGTCCCAACCCACAGGAAGTTCCTGTTTAAGGTATTGTTGAAAATGCTTGAGAAGTTCCGGGTATTTTTTTTCGTATTGAGTTAATAGTTTATTCCATTCGCTTTCAAGTTGCACGCCTTTTTCAATGGCAATATGCATGTGTGTCTTTACATCCTCTGGCACTAAAAACTTTTCATCTTCGGGCCAGCCATAAAACTTTTTTGTAAGCCTTATTTCCTCTTCACCTAACGGCGAACCGTGGGCGGCAGACGTATCCTGCTTATGAGGAGACCCATAACCAATATGGGTTCGTAGTATAATCAACGAAGGTTTGTCTGTAACAGTTTTTGCATTTTCATAAGCCTTTGATATGGCCGACACATCGTTGCTTTCATCTCCCAGGTTTTGTACATGCCAGTGATAAGCCTCAAATCTTTTGGATACATCATCTGAATAAGTAAGGTCGGTATTGCCTTCAATTGTTATGTGATTATCATCGTACAGGCAAATTAATTTTCCCAGTCCCAGATGGCCGGCAAAAGAAGCAGCTTCATGCGAAGCGCCTTCCATAAAATCTCCATCGCTGCAAAAAACATAAGTATGATGGTCAATAATTTTTTCTTCCTTATTAAATAATGTAGCAAGATGCGCTTCTGCAAGTGCCATTCCCACAGCGGTCATAATACCTTGTCCCAGCGGGCCGGTTGTTGTTTCAATACCTGGTGTTATTCCATGTTCCGGGTGGCCGGGAGTAATGCTATTCCATTGCCTGAAATTTTTTATATCATCCAGAGAAATAGCGTAGCCTGTTAAATGCAAAACGGCATATTGCAGCATGGAAGCATGACCGTTCGATAATACGAAACGGTCTCTGTTAAACCAATTTGGATTTTTTGGATTAAAACGTAAATGCTCCATCCATAAAGTGTAGGCTGCAGGAGCTAACGCCATAGGAGTACCGGGATGTCCTGAATTGGCTTTTTGAACAGCATCCATAGCGAGACACCTGATTGTATCAATACATTTTTCTTCAATAGTCATGTCACATTAATTTTATTTTGTTGAAAGGCAAATGCTGCAGCGCCGATAACGCCAGAATCATTGTGAAGTTTTGCAGGTGATATTTCGAGCAAAGAAGTTGCAGACTTCAGCGCATATTTTTTAACCCCGACTTCTATTATAGGCAATAGTTGCGGCATCCCTTCCATGATGCCTCCGCCAAAAATGAGGCGTGCAGGACCAAATGCATTTACAACGGATACAGCTCCTGCTATTAAAGCAAGGGAGAGTTCACTAAATATTTTTTTTGAAAGCTCATTATTCCTTTTTAAACCCTCACTCAATGTTTTGGCAGTAATATTTTTTATGTTGCCTTTTGCAATAGTAAGCAATAATTCTCCTGCCGATTTATTTTTGAGAACTGCTTTTTGCAAATCCCGTCCTATGGCCCATCCACCGGCCAACGCTTCAAAACAACCACTGTTGCCGCAATGACAAACTGGTCCGTGAAGGTCAATTGTAATATGGCCTATTTCGCCGGCAGTGTTATTACTTCCTTCCAGCATTTTTCCATCGCATACTATGCCGCCTCCAATGCCTGTTCCTACGAAAACGCATACAAGGTTGTCGCAATCTTTTCCTGCACCATAAAGCCATTCTCCAATTGTAGCAGCTTTTACATCATTGCAAACGGATACAGGAATACCGAGTTTCTCTGAAAGATCTTTCTGTAAATTAACATCATGCCATTCGAGGTTAGGCGCATATTTTACAATACCTGTTTCTTTTTCAATTTGTCCCGCAACCCCAATAGCAACAGCAAGGGGTTTTAATTTATTATTTTGGAGGCAAATCTCTTCGATAGCTTTAGCAATACTATCCAGAACCATATTATATCCGCTATGGCTATTAGTCGGAAACCGCCGCTTGTCCTGGATGCGTCCATTTTTATCTACGATTGCAATTTCAATTTTTGTTCCTCCAAGATCAACGCCAATAGCAAATTGTTTCATAGCTTTTTTTTACCTGTAGATATTTTTATTTTTCGTTACGAAAATCTTCAATATTCCTTTGCTGTTAAATTAATACACTTTACTGCTTTGTTTTTTACATAGGGTTTTTAGAAATATCAATATGGTCAATTATTGAACACAGAATACATTGCAAGATAAAACCCTGCTATTAGCAAGGCATTAGAGGTGGATTAAGAACTGATTAGAATTAAAAGGAACGTATGTAGATTATGAATTTATTAGCAGAAAAAGTGTATAAGTGTTGCAAACAATGCTCTGCCTTCTCATTAGCAACTTCCTGCAGCATCATCGCTTTAAACATTAATTGTTCACATAGTTTATGTGTAATGCTAAAATGAAAATTATAATTATTTCTAAGCAGGGTAAAAAACCTTTCTTTTGGCAGGCTGTATAATTCGCAATCAGTATGTGCAAAAGCGGACGCTGGATATGGTTTTTCGCAAATTAATAAATGAGCACCAAAAATTTCGCCTGTTTTACAAACTGCCTGTATAAAGTCTTTACCCTCATCATTGCTGTTTACAATCTTAACTTCCCCAGTCTTCACTTCATAAAAATACCGGGGAGTTGCGTCTTCCTCATAAATTATATCTCCTTTAATAAAGTATATGACTTTTACAGGCTTTTCTATAAACGATTGTATTGATATGCTATTGTTTTCATTATGGTCTATTATCTTATTCATCGTTTAATCAACGCATAATGAAATTTTAACTTAAATTCTTTAAGGTAATTAAGAGATAAGTTTAATATCATTTAGTATGCTCCATCAATACAAATACTTTAGGTAATAAAATGTTATTTTCGAGATATGCGTACAGGAACATTTCATTTTCAAGTGCTCTCATTTTTTCTAATAAGCTTTTATGAGCGTAACATGTATCTGCCAGGGGTATATAATTACTAGTAAGCTTACGGAATCGTTTCAAGTCCTTTCCTACAGCCACATGCTCCTTCCGAATGGCCATAATAGAATTTCTTATAAAGCCAAAAGTGTTATTGTTGGCTTCTGCCAGTGAAAATTTATTTTTAATCCCTTGTTTGATATTCGGCAATAAAACCTGTTCTTCTTTCTTTAAATAGTTCAATAAATCCTGTAGGAAAAGAAAAAGTTCTGCAGCTAGTTTTGGTAATTCAGGATGATTATCGTTGTGTTGATATAGAACTTTTTGAGTCAGGTCATAAATTATTACAGCATTTTCTTTGGCTTGGCGATGATGGATATTGATGATATAATCTATAATGGAATTAATATCCCATTCTATGAATCTTTTTGATCCTGTAATATTCATTTCATAAACTTGTTTCAAAACTGTTTTCGTCTGTTCAATAGTCACACCTGCATCCTGGCTTAGTTTTTCCAGGCTTTTATTACTGCCAAAATAAAAATCTATACCTAGTTGTCCGGCCTCTTCGGCATTGCGGTAATCATTAGCACAATTAACGCTGGCTTGGTCTGATAATCGGATTGTATTCATAATAATCTTTTTAATTTGTCAAATATTGTAAACAGGTGATACATGAAAAAAAGTTTCAAAATCATGGTTTTATATTTAATCATTGCTATGTATTCAGTTAGGTCTTTGCAAATGACTTAAACCATTAACTAAAACGAACCCATTTAAGATCTTTCTAAAGTATAATGCAATATAGAGCCCGGTTATTAGCAGGCCATTAGAAACAAGTTAAGAACTAGTTAGAATATAATAAGTAGATTATGGCCACGTAATTTTTTACTGATGCTTTCCTTGTCTCCGGCTTAGCCTGGAGAAACATATTTTTGTATTTATATTATCAACCCCGGCTATTTATTTTCCCTGTTCAGTTTGTTCCGATTATTAATTGTCTCCAATACACAGCCCGCCGGACCATCGCCCCTATCTGCCTGCAATTCATTAAAATAATATTCACTCATTGACTACCTATCGAAATGCTCAGAGTGACAAATGATGACAAAGGAGGGCAGAAGGTGCCAGGAATTTTGTATGAGAAAAAAGAGCTTGTAATCTTGTGTTGCATGCCTGCAAGCGCAAGGTTAGACCAGCAGGGTTGTTATTATTTCTTCAATTAAAAACAGACAAGATGGCCAAACAAAGTCATTATTAAAATTAAGGGAACCATATTAGCTCCGGCCTGTTCAAATAACCATAACTAACAGAAAGAATAAAAATTACCAATTTTGGCAACAAAACAATAGACCTGTTCAATTGGATAGTGCAGAATTTACATTAACCAAATTAACGTATATTCACAATAAGCCTGTAAAAGGTGGCCTTGTGTTATAGGCGGAAAATTACACTCTGGCGCATGTTCCTTACCCAATGACCATTATTTGGAATACAGCTTTTGGAACACCTGGGTCTTTTATATCAGCCGGACTATGTCCGGATTTATAAAAACAAATTTGATTTATATTTATGAGCATAATCAGAACTTATGTCGGGCTCATAAAAATTGAGCATTTGTTTTCATAATTCCCGATGCAATCGGGCTGAACTAAAAGACACAAGTCATCCTGTGAAACGCCGAATTATAATTCTGCAGCAATCTGGGACACTTTTCCATGGCCACAAAATCCGAATGTTGCTCAGGTAAAAAAAGTGGCAGAAACTGCTAAAAATTTTCATGTTCAACGTAGTATAGCGCTAAAACAATATAACATGAGTCTAAGAGATTTGTATCGTCTATTAGAGCAACTAGGTGCAAATCTCATAAAAGATATCCAATCTGAATTAGATAAAGCTATTATTGAAGCTTACAATTTTAATGATGAAAAAGATATTTTATCTCAGTTACTTACGCTTAATCAAAAAATAGCAGCTAGGGAAGCTAGGAAAGAAAATGTTCAGCCTCCTGGTTTACCAGACTTTATAAAAAATAAAGAAACCTATATAACTGATGAATGTGTAAAATTTGAGTGGGAATAAAATTCTTAGGTAGTCGCAGAATAGTTATGTAGACTTAACTCAGAATAAAAGAAAAATTCATTTCAGAACTATACTGCACTAACATGTCATGACAAAAATCAATTCCATAGATTTTGAGTTTGATTATAAGGCAATACTGATACCAGATTTGGGATTTTAAAAAGATAAGGAATATGTGTGATTTATAGAATCATAACATCTGATTTGCAATATATAAAAGGCCCCAGGTGTTGCAGACGTAGTCTTCAGTGAAGGCATCGTTGATAAAATCGCAGGCGTTGTCCTGAAATTGAAGGAATTCATCGGGTTCTACGGCGTTGTAATTAAAGCCCTGGATTATTGGGTATAAAGTGTCGGCAAGTTTTTCCATGTCATTTATTTGTATCTGAAAATTAAATGGTGCCTTCTTGTGAGGTGTTGGAACGTGGTATCCAAAGCTGTCGGCAATAAGACTTAATTGCTGGCCAATATAAGCAGCGTTGAGGTATTCAAACATAACCAATTCTTCATCGGCGCTATTTAGTGTTGCCTCACGGGGGATGACTAGCTCGAATTCTGTGTCATTCTGCAACAACAAAAATTCGTAAATAGCTTTGCTTTCGTAGGCTATGAATTCGGGTATTATTATTTTTATCATGGCAGTGATTATTGAAGGATAATGCTGGGCCTTCGACAAGCCTTAGGCATGCTCAGGCTGACAGAAGGCCTTCGGCAAGCTCTGGCTGTGGTTAACCGGCCAGTAGTTTTATTTTACCTGCGGTTACTTTTTCAAAATAAGTTTCATTGTTATTCATGTCGTACATAAATGGTAAAAACATTTGCAATGGTTTTGCCTGACCAAGAAGAATCATGCTGCATTGAATTTCTGTCCAGTCGGAAAGGATCTTCCAGGCAGTTTTGTTTGCTTGTTGTTGCAGAATAGCCTTGGTGTCTGGCCGGGGGCGCTTTACATCTTTCCATAGGATAGTAAAACATTCTTGGATCTGGGCTTTGAGATGAAAGGGTAGGGTTTTTTGCATCTGTTGATCAAATAGCAAAAATGTTATCCCGGTGCACACTTTTTCTACATACTGTTTGTTGATATTAGTTGCTCCAATTTCAACAAGTAGTTCTTCGATTTTCGCCATGGATCTTGTGGCTTCAATTGTGGATGTGTAGTTTTTGATGTTCATTGATCGTTTTGAATTTGGTGTTTTTGTTGAAAATGTTTTAGTACAGTAATCCGTTTTGCAAGGGAAATAAGATTGTCCCGGTCTTTTAAGAGCAATCCATCGTTTTCCTTGTTGTCCTGGTATGCCTGCAGCAACTGCAGTACTGAATACTGATTACTTCCGGTTAACTGGTTTATTCTCTGTAGCCAGGCATGTTGCATTATTTCATCTGTGACCTCTAATTTTAATTCGCTAAAATGTTTTAAGGTTATTTGCTGAAAAATATTTTGACCAGCAAGGAATTGCTTATACAGGCTCCCGAGATCTGTTTCCTGCGCTGGAGATTGTTCTTGCTTTACCGGTTCATACTTACCAGCATTGAGCATCCACTTTTCTGCTGCTGCTTTCCAATCTGTGATGGGTGTGATGCCTTTAATCTTCCATCCAATTGCTTTGTAATGATTGAAGAATTTCTTTGCCTCCGTAGCAGGGTAATTTTGGTGTAAGAAAAAACCTTCGACTTCACTCAGGGTAACATTTATTGTGTGTACCGGATTTGGGACACGGGCAAGGTCGTTTACTGCCTGGATTGTTTTTTCATTTTTATCAAAAATTTTTTGCGTGCGTGTTTTACTCTCTCTTTTATTAAAATGTTTATGTTTTATATTGTGTCCCATATTTGGGACCGTACTGGTATCAAATTCAGTACTCGTAGCGGTCATATTTGGGACATTGCCAGTATCAATTTTGAGACACCTCACCCCCGACCCCTCTCCAACAAGAGAGGGGGGATTTGCATTGAAAAGGTCGAGTTGTTCATACCGGGTGGCAGGTTCCTCCTGGATATCTAATCGGCCAATGCTTATTTTGACGGGCAAAAATTTTGATGGTGAAGGATGGTAATAAATGTATTTTGCTTCATGCAATTCTTTTATGCATTTGTGATAAGTGTTTTTAGAACCAATCTTACTAAGCTGCATGAGGTTATCACGGTAAACCGGGAAAGGATTTTGAAAACGATTAAAATTCCAATACTGAAACAGGGCCATGTAAAGGCTCACATGGGAAGAAGTGAGGTTCATGTCGTTTTTGACATGCGTAAAAAAAGCGTTCAAGTGGCGGATGTAGTTCAT
>JBDSYV010000138.1:0-8708 GCA_040110925.1 Ferruginibacter sp.
AGCATACCGAGCTGAAGTTTGTTGGGCCCTTCTGCCTGTTTTGTAAGTGCACCTCCACCCAGTGACAGGCTTTTTTTCATATTTTTTTCAGCAGAATCATAGTCCTGGTTTACCATATCAAGGTTGCCTTTAATGGTATAATACACCGAACGCATGGGCTTAATGAGCAAGCCGGGAAATTTTATCGAGTCCACCACTCTTTTAGCGCCTGCCATATCGCCTTCTTCCATATAGGTTTGTATAAGGCGCATGGGGCCCAATAGAAAATGGCCCAGGATTAAGACTACGGCAATAAGATAAAGAATAAACGAAGGCCAAAAGCTAGTTTGATAATTGACAAAAATGGCCGCTGCCAATAAAAAAAGCCCAATCCAGAGGCGATACTTAATAATCGTATTCATCCATTTCATAGCGTGCAAAGATAAGGCTGTATGCAATTGGCAATTAACAATTGGCAATTGGCAACTTATGACCTATAAATTCTTTATTTTTGCCGTCCTTCAAAAAAAGGGTCTCATAGTTCAAGGGATAGAATAGGAGTTTCCTAAACTCTAGATCCAGGTTCGAGTCCTGGTGAGACCACTACTTTTTTCCTTATTATTTTTTTCTTTATTTCAACTTCTTGAGTCTATATTTTACTACAAATAACTGACCATATTTTTTGGAGGATTAAAACTGCCTGCAGGTTTTTGCAGTAAAATAAAATTCCCCAAATATTATTCGAGCTTATCTATACTGCAAAATTGAATATATACTTAATGCGGGTTTTTGCTGGTAAAAATAATTGGATGAAATAAAAAATGTTTAGATTTTTTGTATTATTTTTTCTCATTGATTGCACAAAACATTTTTTCCAACTAAAACTTTTGCTCATGAAATTTAAAATTTTCCTGCTGTGGATGGTGGTTTGTTTTTCCTTTCCGCTTTTGGTTTTCAGCCAGGGCCGATCTGTTACCGGCCAGGTGAAGGATCAGAAAGGCAACCCTGTCCCGCAAGCTTCAATTACAGTGAAAGGCAGTGCCAATGGTACTTCCGCTGATGAGAATGGCAAATTTACAATTCTCATTCCTGGCAATAATGCAGTGCTCATTATTTCTTCTGTAGGTTTTCAAACCCAGGAGATAAGGGCCGGCAATAACAGCAACTTATCCATTTCATTAAATGAAACGGGTGCAATGACGGAGGTTGTGGTAACTGCCCTGGGCATTAACCGAAAACAAAAATCAATAGGGTACGCCACCCAAATAGTGAATGGCGAAAACCTTACTCTCACCAAAGAACAAAATGTATTAGGATCTCTGGCAGGAAAAATTGCCGGTGTACAGGTGGTAGGTTCCTCAGGAGCAAGTATGGGAGGAACCCAAAAAATAAAATTAAGGGGTGTGAATTCTTTAAACGGGAATGATCAACCATTGATAGTTGTAGATGGTACACCAATTTCCAATTCAAATTTTGGGGGTTCTAATGGCAATGGTCCCGATCTTGGAAATCTTGGGCAGGATGTAAATCCTGATGATATAGAAACGGTAAATGTTTTGAAAGGCCCGGCTGCATCTGCGCTTTATGGCCTGAGGGGGCAATATGGTGTAATTCTTATTACAACAAGAAAAGGGAAAAAAGGTGCTAAAAAAATTGATGTGCAGTATAGTTCTGCCTTTTCAATAGAGAAGGCTGCCAACTTTATGCCTCTGCAGAATATTTATGGCGTGGGAAACGATCAGACTTTCAGAACCCTAACTAATGGTGACAAGTTTGTAAATGGTAATGATGAAAGCTGGGGACCAAAAATGGATGGCACTCCTGTTCGGCAATATTACAGTTTTTATGCGCAGGATCCTGAATTTGGAAAGCTAACGCCGTTTGAACCGCACCCATCTAACGTAGAAGATTATTTTGAAACTGGCCATAATTTTAATAACAATATTTCAGTAGCAGGTGGTAATGAAAATATGACATTCAGGTTGAGTTATAACAATGGTTATATAAAAGGTGTGATGCCTGGTACATCTTTAAAAAGAAACAACCTTGGATTAAATACTGCCTTGGATATAACAAAAAAACTTGCCATAGGCGTAAATGCAAATTTCAATAACAACAAGGCCGTACGGCCCTCGCAGGGATACCAGGGTACTGCCACTGGCCAGGTGCAGTGGTTTCAACGAAACATTGATATGAACCGCCTGAAAAATTTCCGTTATGCTGATGGTACAATTATGAACTGGAATGTAAACCCTACAAGTGCAGGTCTTATAACCAATACCAATAACAGGCCTAGTGATTGGAACAATCCCTATTTTGATGCTTATGCAAATAGCAATGATGATAACAGGGATCGCTTCTTTGGTGATGTTAATTTAAGTTACATGGTTTTACCAGGACTTAAACTAAGTGGTTTCCTTCGCACAGATATGTACACACAGAACGTATCACATAAAGAAGCACTTGGAGGAAGATTGGATGAAGGATATTCTGTAGCTAAATACCAGAGCAAAGAATTTAATTACGAATTCCTTGGGCAATACACAAAACAATTTGGAGATATTTCTTTCAATCTGAACCTGGGAGCGAATAAATATACGGTCAACTTTTCCTCTGTGAGTGGTAATACTGTTGGTGGCCTTTCAAGCCCTGCCTTCTATAGTCTTGCAGGATCAAAGGACAGGCCAAATATATCATCATTCCTGCGCCGGAAGGAAGTAAGAAGTGTTTATGGCATGGCATCGTTTGGCTATAGAGATATTTACTTCATTGATGCATCTCTGCGTAATGATGTGTCTTCAGCGCTACCTGTAAATAATAATTCTTATGCTTATCCATCTGTTTCAGGCAGTATTGTATTTAGTGAGTTATTAAAATGGAAGCCGATGTCATTTGGCAAAATAAGAGCAAGCTATGCTGTCGCAGGTGCAGACCTTTCACCTTATCAAACAGGAAACAGCTTTGTTGTTGGCACGGTATATACTGGGGCCGCCGCAACAATAAATCCTATCTCTGTTCCGGATGTCTTAAATAATCCAAACATTAAACCTTCATTTGCCAAAGCTTTCGAAATTGGTCTTGATGTTAGATTTTTAAACAACCGTATGGGGCTGGAGTTTACCTATTACAAACAAAGAAATGAAAACCAGATTATTTCACTAGACGTATCGGGTACAAGCGGAGTTTCATCTCAAGTGGTTAATGCAGGTTTAATTGAAAATAAAGGCATTGAATTGTCGCTTAACGGACGGCCAGTTCAATCAAAAATGTTTACCTGGAATACAACTTTAAACTTTGCAAGAAACAGGAGCATGGTAAAAGAACTTTACCCCGGCATTAATGTTTATCAACTGGATAATAATGTTTATTCAAGCGTGCCAATTTTTTTGAATGCTACAGTAAATGAACCTTTTGGAAGCCTTGTTGGCCAGGCCTATTTAAGAGATCCGAAAACCGGCATGATCATGCTGGATGCAAATAATCTCCCCCGGTTTGAAACCAATCATAATTTCGGAAGCGTGTTGCCAAAATTCACAGGTGGATTTTTAAATACATTCAAAATCTGGAAGATTGATTTAAGTGCAATGATTGACTTCCAGAGTGGTGGGCAGTTCTTTAGCTGGAGCAAAATGCTTGCGGTAAAATCGGGTCAGGCTGCTGAAACAGCTGTGCTTAATGATAAGGGTTTTAATGTGAGGGAACCGGTGGCTAATGGAGGAGGCGTAAAAGTAAATGGCATTTCTACTGCAACAGGCCAGGAAGTAACGGCTTATGTAGATGCAAGATCCTATTTCAGAACTACGCTTGGCACACGTATTTATGAAGAATGGCTTTTTGATGCTTCTTATATAAAATTACGAGAACTGAGTTTAGGTTATTCTTTAGACAATAACCTGCTGTCCAAAACGCCATTTAAAACTGCCAAAATTGCTTTTATAGCTCGTAACCCTGTTATGATCTGGCAAAAAGCGCCAAAAGGATTAGAACCTTCTGAACTTTCTTATGGCAGTGGCTCCATCAGCTGGCTGGAAAAAGGAGAATTTCAAACTGTGCGTTCTTATGGTGTAAGCTTAAACCTATCATTTTAAAATTCATCATCATGAAAAAAATAAATTATTCGTTCTTTATAATTATTACTGTACTTGTTCTTGTAAGCAGCTGCAAAAAATTTGATGGCAGCCTAAATGTAGATCCAAACAGGCCAACAAAGGCCTCAGGCACACAGCTTATTGCCAGTGCAGAAAGATCATTGCCGGATATAAGTTCATCTCCCTTTGGAGTGCATTATCCCCAGCATTTATCTAATACCACCTTCCCGGATAATTCAAGATACACCACCATAAGTTTTAATTTCAGCGGATGGTACACCGGTCCGTTAATGGATCTTGAAACGGTTATTACCTCCACCAGCCTTGATGCCAATGAAGGACCCATCGCTAACCAGGTGGCAGTTGCAAAAATTTTAAAGGCATATATTTTCTGGTTCCTCACCGATCGCTGGGGAGACATTCCTTATTCAGAAGCTTTAAAAACCACCGCTAATTTTACGCCTAAGTATGATAAACAGCAGGATATTTATAACAGTCTTTTTACGCTGCTGGATGAATCAAATGCAGCCATTGTTACCGGTAATATCAAGAACGACATTATGTACAATGGTGACGTAACACGGTGGAAAAAACTGGGCAACACTATACACATGTTAATGGCACTAAGGCTGTCAAATGTTGACCCTGTAAAAGGTGCACTTGAATTTAATAAAGCGGTAACCAATGGCATCATGACTGCTATCACGGATAATTTTGCTTATCCACACCTTGCAGATGCGGCCAATGAAAATTTCTGGTACACACAGATGAATCGCATGGGAAGGCTTTGGTATGCAGTGAGCAAACCTATGGTAGATACCTTGCTTTCAGTAAATGATCCCCGTTTACCCATTTTTGCAAACAAGGCAACTTCCGGTGCAAACTCTGGTAACTATGCGGGCCTGCCTTATGGTCAAACCACTACGGTTACGCCGGCTAATTTTTCTTTATTAGGTGATAAACTTCGCTTGCAAAATGCACCTGTGTACCTTGTTACTTATGCGCAGGGATTATTTGCCATGGCGGAAGCAGCCAAAAGAGGATGGATACCCGGTGCTGATGTCACGGCCAAAACCAATTATGATTTAGCCGTAACCACGTCCATCATCCAATGGACCGGCAGCAATACCGGTGCTACAACTTTGCTGGCACAGCAGAGTGTGGCTTATAATGCCGCTACTGCTATAAAACAAATCGCTACACAGCGTTGGATACACTTATTCCTGAATGGATATGAAGCATGGGCCGAATGGAGAAGAACTGGTTTCCCTATTTTGATAGCAGCGCCGGGCGCCAATGGCAATCTAATTCCCCGCAGGGATGGTTACCCACTTATAGAACGATCAAACAATACCACTAATTACAATGCTGCCGTTGCCGCATTTCCGTATGGAGGAACAGATGATCTGAACGCAAGGGTTTGGTGGGATAAACCATAAAGTTTAAATATTATTATCAAGAGCCGTTTTAAAAAAGACGGCTCTTTTTTCTTCGGTATTTTTATCGGATCTGTTTTCTCCCTGATCAATAATTATTTATTTTCTCCACATTCCCTGGTTGATTTCCTACTTGCAGCCAGCAAGTTTTATCGTTGTAAATACAAGCTTCAAAATACCTATCGCATTTTATGATATCAATCATCTCTAAAATTCCTTTTAAGCAGCCATATTTTTATCATTATCCTTTTTTGTATAAATAATATTTCGTTACTTTATTGTACCGCTAAATGAAGTGAAACTTCACCCTCCATGCAGCAGTTATCTTTCATTCCCTGGCTTAACCCATTGCCAGGCCCGACCTTCTGAAAACAAATAAATTTAAATTCTTGTATTACACACCGGAATTATTTTATATGCCTGGTAGCTATCTATACACTTCGAAATATAATACTTACTGTACCACTACATTATTTTTAACACAACTAAATTCTATCAGATGTTTACAGAAACACAACAACAAACCCTTGTTGATGAATGTCAACAATGGCACGATGAACTGGTATCCTATCGTGAAAAACTGCACCAGTTAAAAAATGAATTATATTATTTTGCCCCGGGAAAAACGGATCATGATGTGGCAATGGGTATTGAACATTTTCACAACCAGCTTCACATACAGCTCATTAACATCCATAACCTGAAACACGAGATAAAGCGGCACCTGGCTGAGGCTAAACGGTATCCCACTTTCGGACACAGGGTAGCACATCGCTACATAAAAGAAAAAGTGGATATGCTGCTGGGGGATCTTGACAAACTTGAAATGGAGTTTCATACATTCATAAAAGAATAAAGTTTTACAACCAGCCAGCCCCAATAAGGCTGGCTGGTTGATTAATGGGGCCTTTACATCAAAAAAAATCACTGTTATGACTATCTACGATTCAAACCATGTAAAAAATATTGCCTTGCTGGGGCATGCCGGCTGTGGCAAAACCACGCTTGCCGAAAGTATGCTCTTTGATGCTGGCATTATCCAGCGACGCGGCAGCATTGCCGCAAGAAATACAGTTAGCGATTATCACAACCTGGAAACAGAAAGGCAAAGTTCCATTTTCTCCTCACTCATGCACTGCCCATGGAAGGATTATAAAATCAACATCATTGATACGCCCGGGTATGAAGATTTTTCAGGTGAGGTTATCAGCGCATTAAGGGTAGCAGACACGGGCGTTATTTTGCTTAATGCCGCCGCAGGTGTAGAAGTGGGTACCGATATCACATGGGAATATACAGATACCTTTAAAACACCTGCCATTTTTGTAGTAAACAAATTAGACCTGCCCGATGCGGATTTTGACAGAACCCTACGGGAAGCAAGGGCACATTTTGGTGGCAATGTTGTGGCAGTGCAATACCCTGCTCAAACTGGTGAGGGCTTCAACAGTATTGTGGATGTACTGAATATGCAAATGTACAAATTTCCTGCTGAAGGCGGCAAGCCAGAAAAATTACCCATCCCCGACACGGAAAAAGAAAAGGCTGAACAACTACATAAAGAACTTATTGAATCCATCGCATCTAATGATGAAAGCCTGATGGAAAAATATTTTGATAAAGGAGAATTAACGGAGGACGAAATGAAGCAAGGATTGCATACTTCCATGATAAGGCATGATATCTTTCCGTTGTTTTGTGCATCGGCAGAAAAAAATATGGGTGTCGGCCGCATCATGAGCTTTATTGATTATATCTGCCCGGCACCAACCGAAATGCAGCCGCAAAAAACAACATCAGGAAAAGAACTTCCCTGCAATGAAAAAGGACCTGCCTGTATCTTCATCTTTAAAACCATCATCGAACCGCATATTGGTGAACTCAGCTTATTTAAAGTGTACAGTGGTACAATTAAACAAGGCTGTGAATTACTGAATGAGAACACCGGTGTTACAGAAAAATTCAACCAGCTGTTCTTAATGGAAGGCAAGAACCGGGTGCCAGTTCAGGAACTTAAAGCAGGCGATATCGGTGCAACTATAAAACTAAAATCAACACATGTAAACAATACATTGCACGACAAGGGTGCCAATATTGAACTCGTTCCAATTTCTTTTCCCCGCCCTGATGTTACTATTGCCATCAGCGTAGTAAACAAGGGGGACGAAGAAAAACTATCACAGGTCTTGCATACACTTGAAGAAGAAGATGCCACAGTACATTTTGAAGTGTCGCCAGAAGTTCGACAAACCCTGCTGCATTGCCATGGTGAACTACACCTGAAAGTGCAGCAATGGAAAATAGAGCACATTCACAAACTAGCAGTGAAGTTTGAAAAACCTAAAATACCATACAGGGAAACCATTAGTCGTAGGGCCGAAAGCAGTTATCGCCACAAAAAGCAAAGTGGTGGTGCCGGACAGTTTGGCGAAGTGTATATGCGTATTGAGCCATGGTACGAAGGAATACCTGACCCTGAAGGGCTTAACCTGAGGAATAAAGAAGAGATTGACCTGCACTGGGGTGGTAAACTCGTTTTCTGCAACTGTATAGTAGGGGGTGTAATTGATGCCCGTTTTCTCCCTTCCATTTTAAAAGGTGTAATGGAGATAATGCAGAACGGCCCATTGTCAGGATGCCATGTAAGGGATGTGCGTGTGAGTGTATTTGATGGAAAGATGCATGACGTGGATAGTAATGATATTTCATTTAAGATAGCCGGGATGCATGCCTTCCGCCAGGCATTTATGGAAGCCGGCCCACAATTATTGGAACCCATTTATACAGTGGAAGTACTTTGCCCCGATGAAATGGTGGGTGCAGTAATGGGTGACCTGCAATCACGAATGGGAGTAGTAGAAGGCATGGAAGCAGAAGGTCATTTTGAAAAAATTTCTGCCAGGGTACCACTGTCGCAGATGTACCAATACTCATCCTCGCTTCGCAGCTTAACAGGAGGACGTGCCCGCTTCAATATGCAATTTCACACCTATGCACCGGTAGCGTATGAAGTACAGGCAAAACTCTCAGAAGCATATAACAGGCATGAAATGCTACAGGATTAACTAAACTAAACTTATTAAAATATTTGTTGGAGGCTCGATTAAAAATATTGAAAAGTATGGCGATGTGTGTAACAGCTTTGTTGAAAGGCTGGCGGAAGTTGCCATGGAACATGGACATACAATTTTAAATGGATGCAGGG
>JBDSYV010000139.1:0-15239 GCA_040110925.1 Ferruginibacter sp.
AAAAAAATAATATAATGAAGATTGCAGCTATACTATTTGACGTGCTAATTATAATTGCATTATTCGCCTCTTAATCCCAATTACTTCAGAAATTTTGTGTTTACTAGGTTTTTCATAAACCTTATGAAATAATATTATTATGGCTGATTTTAATTCTAATCTTATTATCTAACCGGCTTATTCTGCATCTTTCTTTTTCTTAAATTCTCCTCAGGTTTAATAGATTCTTTATTATTTTGTTGGATTTTTTCACAATATGTTTCTATTTCTAACAATTATATAATTATAGCGTACTTATGGGGTCGAGAGTGCAGGAATGCACTTAATAATGCAGCATTTTTTTACCGCTTTTTTGTTTTGCTAATCACTAAACCTTAATTTTAATATTGCTTCCATCAACAGTTTGCCCTTCATTAAAGCAGGCTATATTAAGTAACGATAATCAACATGGGACTAAACCACATGGATTTAATAAATATCTTTCATACGCAGGAGCAAAGGGACGATTTTACGCTTAGACTACTGGAAGCCACTGGTGAAATGATAGTAATTTTCGATAAGAATTTAAATATTCTTTTGCTAAATGAAAGCTGTGAAAAAAATTTTAATATAAAAGATGAGGCAGCAAGAGGTAAAAATTTATTTGAAATATTTCCTCATGTTAAAGGAAGCCAATCCCACCAGGATTTGCTTAAAGCACTTGCCGGGGAAACAATTAGAAATGGCTCTAAAAAATCCTCAGATAATAAATTTTATATTGAGAACAAGCTTGTGCCCCTAAAATCTGCAGAGGGAGAAGTTATTGCTGTGATGGCAATTGCCCGGAATATCACTCAACAAGTTGATTCAGATACTGCAATACTTGAGGCACATAAAAAGATTACTGATCAGAATGAAGTTCTATTGGATAGAAACAATTTTGTAGAAGCCATCCTGAATGAATCAGTAGATGCTATAATGGTTGTTAACAAAGAAAGGGAACTTATTTCATTGAATAATTATGGCCGGGAAATTTTAAAACCATTCACCACAGAATTGCTCGGTAAAAAAATGGAAGAAATTTTGCCCCATATAAAAAATACAATTGCATGGGACAAGTTTTATGAGGCATTGGATGGAAATAAAGCAGTCATAAAAGAATATAAATCTCTTGTGAATGAAAAGTATTGGGAGATCAATTTCAGCCCGCTTACAAAGTTCAATACCATCTATGCAGTATTAGTGATTTGTCATGATATTACCGGTATAATTCTAGCAAAAAAGCAAATTGAACATTCTAACAGGTTGCTCAAGAATAGTATTGAAGAATTAAGGGTGAGTGAAGAGCGCTATCATAAAATGGTGGAAGATGTTCAGGATTATGCGATCATTCTTCTTGATGCCGAAGGCAATATTCAAAACTGGAATAAAGGTGCAGAAAAAATAAAAGGCTATCCTGCTGCTGAAATTATTGGAAAAAGTTTTACCCTGTTTTATACAGCAGAGGACCAGAAAAATAAATTACCAATTAAACTTCTGGACAATGCAAGGACGGAAGGCAAAGCTGCACATGAAGGATGGCGTGTGCGTAAAGGAGGCGAGCTATTTTGGGGAAGCGTGGTTATTACAGCACTTAAGGATAAGGAAAAGAGCTTAATCGGTTTTTCAAAAGTTACACGTGATCTTACAGCAAAAAAAATTGCTGATGATAACCTGAGAAAACAGGCGGAAATTCTTGTGCAAAAAAATGCCGACCTTGAAAAACTGAATAAAGAGCTGCAGTCATTTGCTTATGTTGCCAGTCACGACTTACAGGAACCTCTCAGAAAAATTCAATTCTTCGGCAACCTGATTGTGCAGAAAGAAGCTGATAATTTATCGGAAACTGGTAAAGATTATTTTCGCCGAATGCAGGAGGCCTCAAAAAGAATGCAGTTGCTTATTGAAGACCTCTTAAGTTTTTCAAGAACCAATGATGGGGAAAGGGTTTTTGAGAGAATGAACTTAAACAAAATAGTGAATGAAGTGATTTTTGAAATGCGGGAATCTATAAACGAAAAATCAGCAAAAATAATAGTGGGAGAAATGGTGGAAATTGAAATTATCCCTTTCCAGTTCCGCCAGCTGATACAGAACCTTATCAGCAATGCTTTAAAATTTTCAATTAAGGTAGGGTCACCGCAGATAGAAATATTTACTTCTGCTGTTAAGATTTCAGATTTACCAACAGCAATGCCCACCAAAAACTTAGAGTATATCAAATTAACGGTTAAAGACAATGGTATTGGCTTTGAACCTGAATATAAAGAAAGGATTTTTGATATTTTTCAAAGGCTCCATGGCAAGCATGAATATAAAGGCACCGGTATAGGTTTAGCTATCTGTAAAAAAATTGCAGAAAATCATAATGGCCTCATCATGGCTGAAGGCATACCGGGTGAGGGTGCGTCCTTTATTCTGTATTTGCCCACCCAACAACCTTTCAATTGATTTGTAATAAAAATTCCTAAATGTACTTAGAAGAGTATTGTTAATATTTAGTCATTGCCACATTCTTTATAGCTTTTTTATTCTATTTTCGATGCCGGACTTACCGAGCTAAAATACATTATGAAAAATAACAAATTGTTTTTCCTTATTGATGATGACCAGGATGACCAGGAAATTTTCTCTCTTGCTGTAAAGAATGCTGATGATTCATTTGACTGTCTGTGTACGGATGATTGCGTAGATGCAATAAAGAAATTTGCAGCAGACAAATCTTTAAAACCTCATGCCATTTTCATAGATATGAATATGCCCCGTATAAACGGATTAGAATGCCTTAGGGAAGTTAGAAAAGCTGATCACCACAAAGACACCCCTATCTATATTTACACTACATCATCTGATGATAAAATCCGGAAAGAGAGTAAGGTTTTAGGTGCTACAGGGTTTATAACCAAACCTACATCGCTTAACGACCTTGTAAGTTTAATTTCTGAAGTAATTGTAGATCCAAATTATTTTGCTAATGCATAATTGCAAATGGTAAAGGTATTTCCCTGCATTTCCAATTTCAATTTGTAAGAAAAAATTGTAGAGTAACAGCATGATCTCATTAATGCAAAAGGCAATGACTATGAAGGAGATTAGTTTAAAGTAATTATTCCTGTTTTGTAGCCTGTCTTTTTTCTTCCGGCAAATGAAATTGAGCCCTGGTCTGCGTTACCGATGATTTACCCAAAATCAATTCCGGGGTAAGCACTCTTTTTTCAAATTGTGTTACCGGCCGTTTGCTTTCTATCAATTGCAGTAAAAGTTCAATAGCATCTTTGCCCATTTCCATCGCAGGCTGGCGCACAACAGTGAGGGAAGGATTAAGTAACTCTGCAATATCTGAGTTTGAAAAACCAACCAATGCAATGTCATCTGGTACAGTTATGCCGCGGCGGTGAAGCGTTTTCAGGCAACCGGTAGTAAGTTTATCGCTTGTGGTGATAATTGCGTCAGGCTTTTGTTTAAGCGTTAAAAGTTTATTTACCGCATCTTCAATTTCAGAAAAAACCATTCCACCATAAAAGCAATGTTTTATATAGCCGTTATTGACCTTAAGGCCATAATGGTCCATAGCTTCTTTATATCCGGCAAGTCTTTCAGTAGTAATAGAAAGAAACTCGGAGTTGGCAATCGCAGCAATTCTCTTATAGCCCTGGTTGATTAAATGTTCAGTTGCCTCATAGGCGCCCCTGAAATTATCTACTACTACAGAATGAGTATTAATTTCATCTGATACCCTGTCAAACATTACAATGGGCAGACCTTTCTGGTGTAAAGCTTGCAGATGGCTCATGTCATTGGTTTCTGTAGATAAGGAAATGAGCAAACCATCTACCGACCGGGAAGATAAATAATGCAGGTCCATAATTTCCCGCTCATAAGATTCATTGCTTTGGCTGATAATTACATTATATCCTTTATCATAAGCAATGGATTCAATTCCATTTATTACCTGGCTGAAAAAACTATTGGCAATTTCGCAAACAACAACACCAATAGACCTGGTACGCCTCTCTTTTAACATTAGGGCAATAGGATTGGGATGATAATTTAATTTTTCGGCACAATCCAAAACAAGTTGCTTTGTTTCAGCGCCTATTTCATAACTATCACGCAAAGCCCTGGACACAGTAGATGTAGAAATGCCTAATGCTTTTGCAATATCTTTTATAGTTACTGCTTCAAATTTCATATTGCAACCTGTTAATTAAAAAAGGCTAATCATCCTTAATAAAACTAAAGTTAATGCATTTGGATAAAAGCTACTTAGGAGCATTCCTTTTCAAAGAAATTTCCATATAAATGGGAGTATACAATTTGGAATCGTTGCCGGGAACGATTGCGTAAAAAAACAATGATTACAGTCGCTTTTTTAACATTAAAATGAGTAGCATTGGGTCAGATTTGCTTCAGGATGAGATTGCTTTATGCCATATTGCGTTACTTTATTCCTGCTATTATTACACAATTAATCAAATAATTTTTATGAGTAAACGATTATTGTTTTTTGCCAGTTTTGTCTTTTTTTCTTTATTAAGTTTTGCTCAGTCTAAAGTATTAAGCGGAAAGATAACAGATGAAGATGGTACTCCGCTTGCAGGAGTAAACATTTTACAGAAAGGAACCAAAAATGGGGTGCAGACTGATGCCAAAGGAAATTATTCGATCAGCCTGTCTCCTGGAAATGAAACAATAGTTATTACTTATGTTGGTTTCAAGTCACAAACAATTAATGCAACTGGTAAGCAAAATATTTCCTTTAACCTTTCTAAGGACGTTACAAGTGGTGAAGAAGTTGTTGTAATTGGATACCAGTCAATAAGGAGAAAAGATTTATTAGCATCTGTATCTTCAGTAAGTGCTAAAGACCTGAAAGATATTCCCATCAATTCTGCCGCAGAGGCTTTGAATGGCAGATTGGCTGGTGTAACTGCAACTACTGCTGAGGGATCTCCTGATGCGGAAATTCGTATCAGGGTAAGAGGAGGAATGTCAATTACTAATGACAATTCTCCTTTGTTTATTATAGATGGTGTACAGGTTGAAAATGGATTAAATACAATTTCTCCCCAGGATATAATGACAATAGACGTATTAAAAGATGCTGCTGCCACGGCAATTTATGGGGCCCGTGGTGCAAATGGTGTGGTGGTAATTACTACCAAACGAGGCAGGGCAGGAAGATTGATTGTAAACTATAACGGTTTTGTGGGTGTAAAATATCTTCCTAAAACATTGGGAGTATTGTCACCATATGAATTTGTAGTTTACCAATCTGAAAGATCCAGGGGAAATACGGCTGATAGTACTTCATTTGCAAACAACTTTGGTACTACCTGGGATACTTTGAATAATTATAAGAATATTAATCCTGTGAACTGGCAAGATGAAGTTTTTGGAAATACGGGTGTTACCACCACACATAATGTGAGTGCGTCTGGGGGAAATAAAACGATTACATACAATTTTGGGTATACTTATAATGATGAGAAGGCCGTTGTATTAAATTCACTTTATAAGCGCCATTTGCTTAATGGCAAAATGGATTATAAGATTACAAAAAAATTAAAAGCTGGTGTAGGGGTTAGGTATACATTACAAAATGTTTATGGTGCTGGCGTATCTTCTGATCTGGGTTCATCCTATAACCGGTTGAGAAATGCTGTTAAGTACAGGCCTTTTTTATCAGATGGGCAGGATATTGATGAAGCTGATCCTTTAGCGGATCCGAATGTAGGAAATGGTTTAAATCTTGTAAACCCTATTGGTTTGTCTGATGCAGAATACAGGAGAAAAACAACAGATGCTACTAATATTACTTTAAGTGCAACTTATAATATTACCAAGCGACTAACATTTAAAAGTACATTCGGCTATGATAAGAACAATGTTACAGATCGCCAGTTTAGCGATTCTATTACTCCTTATTCCATTATCCAGGGCGGTAGAATGCCAATAGCCGCATTAGATACGCTGGAAAGGAAAACAATAACAAACTCAAACGTTCTTACTTATTCATTAAAGGACTTTAGAAAAAAACACGATTTTGATATATTGGTCGGAGAAGAAACCTATGATTTAAAAACAGAGCGACATACCACGTTGGTTAAAAATTATCCAACTTTTACTTCTTACTCTGATGCCTTTAAGAACACCAGTCTTGGTACTTCTTTTACAGGTTATCCTCGTTTAAATAAAACCAGGTACACGAATCTTTCCTTTTTTGGAAGGGTGAATTATGGCTTTATGGATAAATACCTTTTTTCTTTCAACATGCGTGCTGATGGTGCCTCAAAATTTGCCCCAGGTAAACAATGGGGTTACTTTCCTGCAGGATCATTTGCATGGCGTGTAAAGAAAGAAAAGTTTATGGAGAATGTAAATTTCATTAATGATCTGAAAATAAGGGCTGGGTATGGCCAGGTTGGTAATAATAGAATCGACGATTATTTGTTCCTTACAACATTTAGTAATGATGGGAGGTATTATTATGGTGTTAATAATATCGCAGTTAATGGATATTATCCTACAAGCCTTACCAATCCAAATCTTAAATGGGAATCAACCATTAGCAGGAACCTAGGTGTTGATATAAGTATGATGAATAACAGGATCAACTTAAGCGTAGATGTTTATAACAATAGTTCTAAAGACCTGCTCTTAAATGTTCCCATTGCATCTACTTATGGATATACAACTCAATACCAGAATATAGGCAAAACTTCAAATAAAGGAATTGAGGTTCAAATTGGTGCTGACATCATTAAAAAGCCTGACTTTACCTGGACCTCAACTTTCAACATCTCTTCCAATAAAAACAAAGTGGTTGCACTGGGTGTTAATCAGCCATTCTTTTTTCCTGCAGCCAGCTGGGGTGTTAATGGACAACCTACTGATTATATAACAAGAATCGGAGATCCTGTAGGCTCTATGTGGGGGCTTGTTACGGATGGTTTTTATACTGTTGAAGATTTCGATTTTACTCCAGGAACAAATGGGTACGGAATTTACACATTAAAAGCTGGTGTTCCAAAATATGGTACTGCATTGGGAACCGTTCAACCGGGTGCTTTGAAATTTAAAGATTTAAACCATGATAGTATTATTGATATAGATCATGACAGGAAAATCATTGGTGACCCTACGCCAAAATTTAGCGGTGGATTTAATAACCAATTCACTTTTAAAAGATGGGATGCCAGTGTGTTTGTTAACTTCTCTATAGGAAATGATATTTACAATGCTAACAAAATAGAATTTTCAAATGGCTTTACTGCAAATTCAAATTTGCTTGACATCATGCAGGGGCGTTGGAAAACAGTTACCGAGACTGGTCAGACAGCTCAATACATTTCTTCATCAGGCCAGATTATTGGTTTAGCACCGGATGTGCTTGCTGCATTAAATAAAAATGCTACTATTTGGCAACCAGCAAGAGGTACCGGTGCAGCTGCTTTCATTCCTCATTCATGGGCTATTGAAGACGGTTCTTTTTTAAGGGTAAACAATATTACATTAGGGTATAGTTTACCAGTATCAGGCATATCCAGGGTAAAAATGACTAAACTACGTTTTTACCTAACAGTAAATAATCTTGCTGTACTGACATCATATTCAGGATATGATCCGGAAGTAAGTGTGCGGAAAAGCCCGCTAACACCAGGCCTTGACTATTCAGCTTATCCAAAAAGCCGCAGTTTTATTTTTGGAATAAATGCAACATTTTAATTTCGTACTGATAAAATAAAAATATATGTACACTAAAAAAATCTTTTCGCTGGTTACTGTAATCTTAGCCTTACTGGCAATCAGTAGCTGCAAAAAATATTTAGATCAGCAGCCCATTACGGATGTAACAACACCTGCAGTGTTTAAAGATGTCCCGGGAGCATACCTTGCTTTAATAGGAGTTTATAGCAGGCTTGCAGGCCAGGAAGGTTATGGCCAGCGCCTAAGCTTGTATTACACGGTAGATACCGACGAAGCCCAGGGCCCAACGGGTACTGATGATGAGCGTCGCAACATTGCCCGTTATCAACCAACCCCTAGTAATACAGGATTACCAAATCCATTCAACCAGATTTGGCAGGGTATTGAATTTGCAAATAATTGCATTGACCAGATACCCGCAATGGCATTGTATGCAAATGGTTCAGATAAGGAGAAAAAGCAACTGCAAAGAATGTATGGTGAAGCACTTACTTTAAGGGCCCAGTTTTATTTTGAAGCTATTCGCAATTGGGGTGACTTGCCTGCACACTTTACGTCCGCAGCTAACCTTGCAATTACTACGCCTTTTCCTTTTCGTGTTAACAGGGATACTTTATATGATAAAATTCTGGCTGATCTTAAAACAGCCGAGGATCTTGTCCCATGGAGAAATGAAGTAGCTTCCATTGGTGACCCATTGGATGAAAGAATTACAAAGGGAACCGTTAAAGGGGTAAGAGCTAGAATTGCTCTATATCGCGGAGGCTATTCCCTGCGCCAGGATTCAAAGATCATGGAGCGCAGGAGTGATTATTTAACTTATTACCAGATTGCCAAAGATGAGTGTAATGACATAATTACTTCTGGTCAACATGCACTGGAATCAAGTTATAAATCTGTATGGAAAGATTATGTTGGTAAACGTGCAGTAACAGATCCTACAGGAGAATTAATGTTCCAGGTAGGTTCTATTGGAGCTGTTTCAGCAGAAGATAGCCGGTTGGGCTTTTATGATGGGCCTAAAGTAAATAATTTGGGCAATGCAGCAATAAATGTACTGCCTACATATTTCTATTTATTTGATTCACTTGACATACGTAAGCTCGTAACTATTGCACCATATTTTGTTGCAGCAGATGGAATTACAAAAATAAACTCAGCTTCTTCAGCAAGCAACTCTACTGCAGCGGCCCTACAGCCAGGTAAGTACAGGAGGGATTGGAATGCAGCAATTGCGCCAACTTTTTCCGGACAATTCCTTGGGTTAAAATGGCAGATTCTTCGCTACTCTGATGTTTTATTGATGTATGCCGAAGCTGAGAATGAAATTAACGGACCAACTACCTCTGCTTATAATGCAATTAACATGGTAAGAAGAAGAGGATATGCCAAGGCTATTACTACGGCTGATCCTACAGTTGATCTTTCGAGCCTAAGTAAGGCAACTTTCTTTTTGGCAATCGTAAGAGAAAGATCATTAGAATTGGGAGGAGAAGGCGTTAGGAAATTTGACCTGTTGCGCTGGAACCTGTTGGCTACGGCACTTGCGGATACCAAGATAAATCTTTTGAAACTTTCTACCGCAACTGTGGCGAATCCTGTTACACTCAATCAGTTAGTATATAATTATATGGCAAGGCCACCGGCATATCCTTCAGCATTACCACTCTCCATGTATCTTATTACTGGAACTACTGCAGATGATAAAACAATGTTTGCAAATTCTTTTTATTTACCTGCACCAACATCAACACCAGCAGGAACAACTAAAGAAACCTGGTTATCAACACAGATAAATACAGTAAACCTTGCAAGGTTTGCAACCGGATTCACACCGGGTCGTTCAGAATTATTCCCGATACCACAAGTAGCAAGGGACCAGAATTTTAACCTCACTCAAAATCCTAATTATTAATTAAACTAAATACTGGTAATAACATAAGGCTGCATTTTGCAGCCTTATTATTTCAACCTTATAGATGAATCCGAAAGCACTTGGTATATTATCCTTTGTTATTTTATTATTGTCTTTTTCCTGTAATGGAACAAAGAAAGTAATGGCAAATTTTTCATCTGATGAATTGATACCCATTGCTTTTCCGGGCGCTGAAGGTTTTGGAAAATATACCGCGGGCGGAAGAGGAGGTAAAGTTTTTATTGTTGCAAACTTAAATGACAAAGGTCCTGGCAGCTTCAGGGAAGCGGTGGAAGCCAAAGAAAAACGCATGGTAGTTTTTGCCGTATCCGGCACCATACATCTTGAAAGCAAACTTTATATAAAAGGCGATATCACTATTGCTGGTCAGACAGCTCCTGGCGATGGGATCTGTATTGCTGATAATACTGTATTACTCGGTGGTAATAATATTATCGTTCGCTTCCTACGCTTCAGGATGGGTGATAAATACCAAAAAGGCGGCATGGTTGATGGAAATGGCGGCGATGATGCTATTGGAGGTACTCACAGGAAAAATATTATCATAGATCATTGTAGTATGAGTTGGAGCACTGATGAAGTTTTTTCTGTTTATGCAGGTGATAGTACTACGCTTCAATGGAATATTATTTCCGAACCCCTGAATTATTCCTATCATTTTGAAACGGGTGATAAGGATTATGAACATCATGGTTATGGGGCGATCTGGGGCGGCAGGCATTTAAGTGCTCATCATAATTTATTTGCACATTGTGCAAACCGTACACCTCGTTTTGATGGTATTAGAAATGCTCCTGAAGAAAATGCAGACCTGGTAAACAATGTTATTTACAACTGGGCAAGTAATAATGTTTATGCAGGCGAAGGAGGAACATATAACATCACCAACAATTATTATAAATACGGTCCTGATACAAAAAAGCAGGTGATGAATCGTATCGCCAATCCTTATAAAAAATTGCCATCAATTCCTTTTGGAAAATTTTATATCAATGGAAATTATTCCGATGCATCCTTAGAGGTAACTAATAATAACTGGCTTGGAGTAGTGATGAATGAAGGTACGCCAGAAGATGCTGCGTTTGCAAAATTGAACAGTCCTTTCCCGGCAATGCCTGTTGCAACCCAGGATGCGGTTACAGCTTACGATTGGGTTTTAAAAAATGCCGGCGCTATATATCCAAAAAGAGATACGTTGGATGAACGGATCATAAAAGATGTTAAAAACCGCACCGGGAAAATTATAGATGTTCAGGGTGACTACCCCCATGGCACTGCTTATGAAAAAACCATTACAGCATGGCCAGCTCTTTTATCAATTCCTGCTCCGCTTGACACAGATAAAGATGGTATCCCCGATGACTGGGAAAAAAAATATGGCTTGAATCATGCAGATATTTCAGATGCTAATAAAACATCCCTTCACAAATTCTATAGCAATTTAGAAATCTATATCAATAGCCTGGTTAAATAATTTCTATGCAAAAATATTTTATGAAATATTCTTTAATAATTGTTGCTGCACTTTTAATGGCGTTTCAGTTTGTTGAGGTTAGAAAGAAAATAACCATTTTCATGGCAGGTGATTCCACTATGTCCCTTAAAGAAACTAAAGCCTATCCGGAAACAGGTTGGGGAATTCCTTTTAGTTATTTTTTTGACAGCAGTGTAAACATTGTAAATAAAGCAAAGAACGGGCGCAGCACTAAAACATTTATCTCAGAAGGTTTATGGCAATCCATCATCAGTAATGTGAAAGAAGGCGATTATGTGATTATTCAATTTGGACATAATGATGAATCAAAAGAAAAAGTAGAGCGATATACGACACCTGGTGAATATAAAAGCAACCTTCTGAAATTCATTAATGAAACAAGGGAAAAAAAAGGAATTCCTATTTTGCTCACTCCAGTAAGTCGCAGAAAATTTGATAAACAAAATAATGCTGTTGAAACCCATGAAGCCTATACTGCACTGGCAAAAGATGTTGCCAAGTCTTCGGGAGTTTTATTTATCGACCTTGATGAAATAAGCAAAGCACTTTATCAATCTATGGGGCCGGAAAACAGCCGCTTGCTTTTTGTACAACTAAAGCCTGGCGAGCATCCTAATTATCCTGAAGGTAAAGAGGATAATACCCATTTTAATGAGCTTGGTGCAAGACTGATCGCACAACTTGTATTGGCCGAATTAAAAAATTTACATATTGAACTTACAAACAGGCTTGTGACGCCTGTAGTAAAAAAATAAGCTTAGCAACTATAATTAAATGAGCCTTTTACAAAAATACCATATGTCATTTTCTATCCTCAAACATTGTATTTGTTTTATTATTCTTTTTGCTTCGCAAAAAAGTTATTGCCAGCTTTTGGCTTTTCCAACAGCAGAGGGTGCTGGAAAATATGTTACCGGTGGAAGAGGAACTGTGGTAACTGCACCAAAGGTTTTTGAAGTAACAACTTTAATTGATGATGCTTCTTCAGCAACAACACCTGGCACATTACGGTACGCATGTACAAACAATAGTCCAGCAGCGCCAAATCGTATCATTGTTTTCAGGGTTGCAGGAACAATTCATCTTTATGCTACATTAACATTAACCAGGGCAAATACCACCATTGCCGGGCAAACAGCACCCGGTGACGGAATATGCATTGCAGACCATTCTGTGTATGTAGGTGCAAATAATATGATCATTCGTTACCTGCGCTTCAGGCTTGGAGACAGGTTCCAGGCTGCGGTGTTAGGTATAGATGATGCTTTTGGTGATAATGGCAATGGCCGCCAGAACATTATCATAGACCATTGCACCATGAGCTGGAGTAATGACGAAGCTTTTACATTTTATAAAGGAGATAATGTTACCCTTCAATGGAACATGATCAGTGAGCCGCTGGATCATTCCTATCACGATGAAGGCACAGGAATACAAAATCATGCTTATGGTGGTATCTGGGGCGGAAAGCGGGCGAGTTTTCATCACAATTTATTAGCGCATTGCCGCGGCCGCATGCCAAGGTTTGATGGCATAAGAAATATAGCTGCAGATACAGGTGATTTTCGCAATAATGTTATTTACAACTGGGGTGACTATAATGTGAATGGCGGAGAGGGCGGAACTTATAACATCGTAAACAATTATTACAAATATGGTCCTTCGACACCCAACACTTCATCATCGGGTGTTAACAGGAGAAGCATGCTGTTGAATCCCTACAAACAGGCAGCACCGGTGCTACCTTATGGCAAGTATTATCTTACCGGAAATTACAGCGATAACAGCGCAACCGTTACGGCAAATAACTGGCTGGGCGCAGCTTTCAGCGGGGGTAGCTTTAATGATTCTACCAATTCCCAGGTAGCAACTGCATTTAATTGTACATATATTAATATGCAATCGGCTCAGGATGCTTATACATCTGTGCTTGCCAATGCAGGATGTATATTGCCTCACAGGGATACACTTGATCAGCGGATAATAAATGATGTTATAAACCGTACAGGCAGACTGATTGATGTGCAGGGAGGGTTTGCTGTAGGAACAACTTACAGTACATCACAGGTTGCATGGCCTGAATTAGCTGCAGGTACAACGCCAGTAGATACAGACCATGATGGTATGCCGGATACATGGGAAACCAAAAGAGGGTTAAATCCAAACAGCGCTGCAGATGCAAACGGATACGTTTCCACCAGTGGATATTCTAACCTGGAAAATTACCTGAATGGTGATACTATTGTGGCAAAAGGAATGTTGAATACCTGTATAAGTACAAAAAATATTTTTGCTGTTGCAAGTGGTAGCTGGCTAGATGCAAAAGATTCTTCTTTCAGCGGCTATCTTTCTACACAATATCTGTCATCTGTTGATACGATGAATCTTGTAGCCTCAGTTTTGGATAATGCTAATTTTGGAACTTTATCCGTTGCATATTTTACTACAGGCACCCAACGATATGATAATTACAGCCAGCCATATTTAAACAGGAATATAAGTATTACTGCTGCTGATCCTTTATTGATAACATCACCGGTTACTGTCCGTTTTTATTTTTCAAAAGCAGAATATGATGCATTCAAAATTGCTGACCCAAGTATCAATTCCTTAGCTGATTTAAGAATCATACAGGCTGATAATAATGGATGTGTTACAAGTTTTGCAGGATCATATACACTGATAAACCCCAGTGCTGGTGCAGCTTACGGCACTTACCAGGATGGTTATTATCTTGAATTTACTACTACAAAGCTGGGTTCATTTTTTATTACCTCGGCAGCCGCCGCCGTTGCATTACCATTACAGTTAATAAGCTTCAATGCGTCACTGCAACAGGAAATTGTAAAACTAAACTGGCGTACAACTAATGAAATAAATGTAAATCATTACCAGGTACAACGCAGTGCAGATACAAGGTTGTTTACTTCCATTGGGAATGTAAATTCAATGAATAGTACGGTGCAATATGATTATAGCTTTGATGATCTTTCTCCATTAAGTGGTAAATCATGGTATAGATTAAAAATGATTGATAACAATGGAACTTTCACTTACAGCAACTTAATATCTGTAAATAACAACCGGTTGGGTTTATTGAAAGTAAATCCAAACCCGGTTATAACAGCCATTATTGTAACGCATCCAAAATCAACTTCTACTGCATTTCTAAAAGTTGTGTCAGCCGATGGAAAAACAGTTTTAAACCAGCAGGTGAAAATTAATACTTCGGAAACAAAGATCAATGTAGCAGCCCTGGCAAAAGGAATATATCAACTGGAATATACAAGTGGCCTGTCAGGAATGCAGGTTCAATTTTTTAAGCAATAAATAATCAGCGGGCATGAATATTTCAACCAACATAAAAGTCAACCCCATTTCCAGGAAAAATATTTTTATCCTGGCTTTTATTTTTTTATGCCTTTACTCAAAAAATGTATTCGCTTATGACATTGTAGTTGCAAAGGATGGCACTGGTAATTACACAACTGTGCAGGCGGCCATTAATGCAACACCAACAAACCAGTTGGTTCCCTTTACGATCTTTATTAAGAATGGTAAATACAGGGAAAAAATATCTATCCCTTCCAATAAACCTTTTATTCAAATGATAGGGGAGAGTGTTGCCAATACATTCATTTATTATGATGATCCGGCAACAATACTTGGCACACAAAACTCAGCAAGTTTTTCTATTGGTGCAGCAGATTTTTCAGCATTCAATATAACCTTTGCCAATACTTATGGTGATGGCTCACAAGCGGTGGCCGTATTGGTAAATGCTGACCGGGCAGTATTTAAAAACTGTCGTTTCCTGGGCAACCAGGATACACTTTATACAAAAGGTGGCAGCCCGGGTAAATGTTATTTTCTCAATTGCTATATTGATGGAAACATAGATTTTATTTTTGGAAGTTCAGTAGCTGTTTTTGATTCATGTGTAGTTTATGCAAAGTCTAGAACAAATGCAGGGAGTTCATTTATAACCGCAGCCAATACACCTACCGGCCAGTCGTATGGTTATGTATTTCGTAACACAAGGTTTCCTGCTAATACCGGTGCAACAAATTATTACCTTGG
>JBDSYV010000140.1:0-37672 GCA_040110925.1 Ferruginibacter sp.
CTTTTTCGGATTGGCCTTCCATCTCTCATCACATGAAAAAACATCTGGCCATCTGCATCAAAACAATGTTTGTTTAAAAAATCATACCCCAGTTTAGCGCCATCGAGCCATTCCTGTTTTTTTTCTACCGTATTATATAAGGTAGCAAGCAACCAGGTTGCCCGGCCTTGTATCCAAACGGCTTTATCATCATCAATCAAAGTACCGTCGGCATCTATCATCAATAAAAAACCACCATACTCTTTATCAAATGAACGGGGAAACCAAAACGGAACCGTATCATTTAATAGCTGACTACCGTAAAATTTTTGTAGTTCAATTAAATCTTCTTTTGAATAACTCATCTTTTAAACTATACCTCAACCCCTCTCGTTGGAGAAGAGTTGAAGGCTTTTCTTTAATTAATATTATTTTATTATTTCGCTAACCGGCTGGTTTACATAATACAGGTCTTTTGAACCTTCATATAAAATACCGATAGTATTGTCGTCTACTTTTGTCAATGAAGAATAACCATAGCATGGCCGCTCATCAATCAGCAACTGGTTTGCAGGCAACCATGTTTCGCCTAAATCAAGACTTGCTTTAATGGTGATATTATAACGGCCTGAGGAAGTATTTGCATTGCTAAAAAACAAAACATCTTTCATTACTCCTTTCACTTTCACATTTGCTTTGATAATGCTGCCCATGCAAACCGGGTCGGGCAATGCATTGTAAGAAGTGGCATGTTCTGTCCAGGTGGCTCCCAAATTATTTGTGGTGGCCACACTTCTGAATGCGCCGCGGTTGTCCCGCATGTTCAGCATTAATGTGCCAGGAGTTGTTTCCACTATCTGGCTTTCTGTTGTATTTGATTTTGGCCCAGCCAATTTTCCTTTCCACGAACTGCCGTGATCATCACTGTAAATAATTGTTGAATAAGGCATTTTCTTTTCGTCCCAGTATTGTGCAGCAAAAACAAGTTTACCATCCTGCATGGCAATGCCACTGCCCGGGCCATTAAAAAACAAATGCCATATCGGATTTTTTACCTGCGGAGTAATTGATAAGGGGTCAGACCAGGTAAGGCCATCATCTGTACTGCTGACAACAACAAACTGTCCCGTGGTATCAGGCGATAAACCCGGTAAAGAACCCGCAATGGAGCGGTTGCCCTTGCTCCACAATGCAGCCACCCATATTTTTTTTGTTACCGGATCAAATAAAATTGAAGGATCTCCAATGCCATTATTTGCATGAGGCGCCCCCATATCCATAATCACTTTCATGGGTTCCCAAGTCTTACCACCATCCACACTACGGCTCATGCCTACATCAATATTTTCCGGAAGGTCTTTTGAATTATTGTAACGGATATCATAAACAGAGATCAAAGTTCCTTTGTCGGTTGTTGCAATGCCCGGAATGCGATAAGTATTTACATTTTCATCACCGGCTTTTCTTATTGCAACACCAATTCGTTTATTAAAAGTTGAATTGCTTTCTTTTACTGCAAGTACTTTGCCATTTGCATCAATTATTTTTTTACAGTGCAGTTCAACCATATCGTTTATATCGGCATCATTTTTTAAAACGATACTAAGCCAGATAAACTGAATTCCTGATTGTTGATTTAATGTAACAGGAATGTCGAATGCGGAAGTAGAAGGATTGACACTTGCTATTTTATTTGTTGTTGTGAATGGCTCGGCGCCAGTAAGATAAACGTCAATCTTTTCAATGTTATTAATGGATGCAGTATTTAAGTCGCATTGCAGTTTTCTAAACTGCTGCTCCTTATTTCCTGCAGGCACTGACAACGCTATACGAAGTACAGGATTGGCTGCTAATCCTTTTAATACAGGAATGGATGCTGAATATGCAGATGCCTGAACTTCTCCCGGAACTATTGCATCAGATTTTTTTAAACATTCAAAGCTACTCATTGAAATAAATAAAACAGCACTGAAAAATATGGATGAAAATAATTTCATAAAATAATTTTAAGCATTATCAAAATCATTTGCCTTTGGCCGAAGAATGGTAAGTTGTATGATCAACGCAACTACAACGACTCCTCCCATCATGGCAAAACTTTTACCCAGGTTGCCTGCATCGGTTGACTTGCCCAGCAAATCGGTAATGAAAGCACCGGCAAAAACACCGACCATATTCATCAACCCATAAGCGGTTGCCCTGTATTTAGATGAAACAAACTGACAAAGGATGGGCATATTGTTGGCATCAAACATGCCATAACCAAAACCAAAACAAAATGCAGCACCCACCACATGAAAAATGGAATGGCCGAACCCAATTAACAATAAAGCAGGAATGGTTAATGCCAAACCAATGGCACTTGTATAAATTCTTCCCCGTAAATTTTTCTGCACCCATTTATCGGATAGTATTCCACCGAAAATTACCCCAAGAAATGAAGACGCTGCAATAGTGATGGTTGACATGGGGCCGGCTTTCGACATATCAATATTCAGATTTTCTGCAAACAAAGTAGGCAGCCAGTTTTTTACGCCCCAGCCCGGCAGGCTTGGTATGGCAAAATAAAACAGGATGACCCAAAATGAAATATTGGTAAACAGAACAGCAAGGCCTTTTAATAGTGGTGGTTTTTTATTTAAAGGTTGTCCCAATTCCTGTTCAACCGTATTTCTTTTTTCTCTTAAAAAGAAAATTAAGACAACAGAATACACTATACCAATTATTCCAAACGAATGAAATGTTTGTTGCCAGGAGAATGTTGCGGCAATGGTTGCACCAAACCCGCCAATGGCCTGGCCCATATACAAACCGGTCATGTGAATACCGATGGCCAGTGACCTGGTTTTATCTGTGTGATAATCTGCAATCAATGCTAATCCCGCTGGAATATACAGCGCTTCACTTACACCCATAATTGCCCTTAACCAATACAACTGATTAAAAGTTGTTGCATAGCCCATGGCAAACGTAACGCCGCTCCACACAAATAAACTGCCAACGATCAACCACTTCCTGTTTAGCCTGTCGGCAATAATGCCGGATACGGGACTCATAAAACCATAGATCCATAAAAAGATAGCCATGAGATAACCAAAGTTGGTTGCCGATTGTAATTCATGAATATCAATCTGCATGGTCGGCTTCATGGTGGAAAGCATCTGCCTGTCCATATAATTGAGTAAGGCTACAACCCACAACAAGGCAACAACAATCCAGGGATAAGCCCCCCCACCCCCCAAGGGGGGATTTGAAGACTCGGCATTTTTATTGTGCTTTAGCATTTGCATACGTTAATGTATTTTTCCCAATAATATTTGCGGGGTTCTTACTCCAGCTTTTATTTCTCCGCTGGGAATGAAAACACAGTTATCCCAGACCACTGCGGTAGTGGTTGCAGGTACAGCAAAAGGAATGTCAGCCAATTTCTGCCACTCATCTGTAATTGTATTATACAGCAGCACATCAGGCTTAAAACCCGGATGAGCAATCTGCAATTTATTTTTTTGCTCAACCAATTCATGCTTTTTTATTTCATCCTTTTCATTACTGATGGCCATTATTAATGATTCGGTTTTATTAAATGTAGTTCCCTCATCTCCGCCAAATAATAAAATATAATTTTTGCCAACCGCAACACCTGTGCCTGCTGCTTTGGGTGAAGGGATTGATTTTTTTTCTTCCCAGGTTTTAGTGTCTACATCAAATGCAAATACCGAATTGTAAAAACTGCTGACAGCATTCGTATTCTTTTTTCTTCCACCAAGCAGATAAATTTTTTCCTGTTCACCGTTTGACTGAACGACCATTACAGCATTTGACACAGCGTAAGGCAGATCTGGCAAGTCTTTCCATCCGGCTGCTGTATTATTAAGATCAAGCGAATAAAAATTATGAGATACAGCATTCGCCGTTTCGCCACCGGCGATATAAATAATATTTTTATTTACTGCGGCCGAAGCATTGGTAAGCGGAATTGGCAGATGGGGTAAATTATTAATTTCTACTTTTTTTGATTCCTTATTCCATTGCAATAAAAAAGCTGCTTTAGAAATTCCGTTTTCATTTTCGCCGCCCAGATACGCAATACCTTGTTCTGTATTTACATTTGCACCATACGCAGTAGCAACCGGCAGTGTAAAAGTTTTTGTATCAAGCCATTGAAACTTGCCTTTTCTTTTTTGTTGTAGCACAAAAATTTCATCCTGGTATTTTTTCTTTCCGCCATTCCAGGGCAATCCATCGGGAAAGTTAGCGCCGCCTGCAACAATCAGTACTCCATTATGAACACCTGTCAGTGGCCCGGCTACTCCAATAGAAATATCCTTTCCATTTTCAGGAGGAAGTTGTGCAGCTATTTTCCATTTTATGGATGGGGCAATAGCTTGCTGTGCCGATATTTCAGCGTTAAAAAACATAGAAATTATAAGTAAGAAAATCGTTAAATACTTCATTTGATTGTTACGCTTTAACCGAAGCCGGCTTAAGCGAACAAAAGCTACTGAAATTAATCTGCTCCGTATCTTTTTTGAATAAGATAAATTGTTCTGCAGTCATATTTTTTACCGGCAAGCGGAATTCACCACAATCCAATCCGAGTAATTTCATATAGGCTTTACCCGTTGCAATGCCACCATATTTTCCAAGCAAGCGAATCATATCAATAGATTGCTCTTGTAGCTGCTGTGCTTTTTGCAACTCGCCATTATTAAAAGCATCAATCAAATTATAATACAATGGCGCTGCATAATTGAATGTGCTGCCTACAGCACCTTTTGCTCCAACGGCTAATGCAGGTAACATATTTTCATCCCTGCCCCAAAGCATATCATATTTTCCATCGGCATATTGCGTACAGGAAAGAAAATCCATAAAATCTTCATGGGTATATTTTACACCTGCGAAGTTTGGAATTTTTCCATCTACCTCTTTTAATAAATCAATCATTAAAAAATTAACCCCGGTAAGTACTGGAATATGATAATAGTAGAAAGGCATATCCGGCACAACCGACGCAATTTCAATACATGCTTTGGCAAGCATCGTTACATCAGCCGGTTTAAAATAAAACGGAGCGGTAAATGAAACAGCATCCAGCCCGATTGCTTTTGCATGCAAAGCCAACTCTTTACAATCGGCAATACTGGTTCCTCCCAATAAAGGCATCACGGTAAAGTCTGTATCATTTTTTGAACAGGCAGCCCAGGCTTCTGCAACAGCCATTTTTTCTTTGGCCGTCATGGAAACGCCTTCGCCGGTAGAGCCACAGATGAAAGCACCATTGATATTGTTTGCTTTGAGCATTTCGTAATATGCCGGTATGCTGTTTACATTCAGCGAACCATCCTGATTCATGGGTGTAAAGGGAGCTGCAATTAATCCTTGTAAATGTTGAATGTCCATTTTGATTCCTATTTTTCTTTAGTGAATTAAAAAAACGGGGGCACGGCTCCCCCGTTAAACAAACGACTGCATGCTATATGAGAAAAAACTTAGTATCCTGCTGTTTGTATCAACAACGGATCATTATTGAGCATAGTTGTTGAGATTGGCAACAGCATTTTTGCTGTTGTTGAAGGCGAAAGGTAAGCGGGGTTAATGTTTGCATAGACATAGCTATCACCCGCACGTCTTAATGACCACCAATGTTTTCCTTCGCCGATAAATTCCCTCAAATCTTCCTCAAGTATGGCATTCATATTTGCCGTTTGACTTCCGTTTACAAACGGTGTATAGCCTGCACCATAAGCCCGGCTTCTGATGGCATTTATCTCTGCAGAAGGATCTTCGTTAAGCTTAGTTTTTGCTTCAGCAAGTAATAACAATACTTCTGCATATCTGTAAATGGGATAATCATTATTATAAACCTGGCTTGTTCCTGATGTGGAACCAAGCCACTTATTCAATATTACCCCTCGGGTTGCATAAGGCGAAGAATTAGAATACATGACCCTGAATGTATTTGATATTCGCTGGTCTGCAGGGCCACTTGTAAGCCTATTTATCATTGTTTGGCTCATCCCTACACGGTTTGCGCCGTTTACATAAGGATACACTGAAGATACTGTAGGTGTAGCTGCCTGTGCAAATGAAAGTGTATTTGCCTGAATACTATTTACCTGAAAACTTCCAAATACCCCGGTAGTTGCCTGGTTTAATTCATAATTGATAGCAAAAATAATTTCGGGATTATTTGATTTTTGACCTGGGTCAAAAGTGGTAGCATAATTTGTATTTAGATTTAAGGTGGAGCCCTGAAGGTTTCTAATTTCAGTAAGGGCTGCTTTTGCAGTTGTAAAATCTGTAGCACCTCCACCCATATGTGTACCCGACCAGATAAATGCATCGCCTTTTAAAGCAAGGGTTGCCACCCTGTTCCAATAAACTCTTTTGCCGGAGGGGATAATATTTGAGCTTCCATATAGCTGCAGCGATTTTTCAATATCACTTTTAACCAGTATCATAATAGAATCTGCAGAGGTTCTCGCTTTAAAGGTTTCTGTAGCATTGTTAATCGTTTGCACAGGAACAGTACTTAATGGAACCGACCCCCAGGTTTTTACCATGGTATAATAAATATACGCCCTCATACCATACGCATCGGCCATCATCTTATCCTTATCTGTTTGAGATAACAGGGTTTGAGGAAACAATGTAATTACGCTGTTTAAATTATAAATTAAATTGTAAAAACCTCCCCAGTTTGTAAAAGGCACATTTGATGTGCTGATGTTATGCCTGTATAAATTTTGCAGTCCGCCATCAACCGACTCAGTAAATAAACCATCCACCCAAATATCAGATCTCATTTCGCCCAGTTGAAAAAAAGTAGCATTGGAGGCACGGAACCTGCCATACAGGCCATTATACAAGGTAATGGCAGCATTGGGATCTGTTAATATCTGGTCTTTGTTAATTGCATCCTGAGGATTTACCTCTGCAAGTTGTTTTTTGCAAGATGACAATTGCAATGCAAAAAATGCAGTTACAATTATTAGTGAAAAATATTTTATCTGTTTCATTTTTATTTTTTAATTGACTTTAGTAAAATTATAAGACTAACCTTGCGCCAATGGTGAGGCGTCGTGGTAATGGATACTTACCATTATCAAAACCACCAAACTCTGGAAAATTGCCACTGTACTTGGTAAAATATGACAGGTTACTTCCTGTTAAATACACATTCAAGCCTTTAATTTTATTTTTCAAATATTTTCCGATAACTGATGGAGCTAAATCATAGCTTAAAGTAAGTTCTCTCAGCATTACGTAATTACCTTTCTCCCATAAATTAGCGGCAGGGTTATTTCCAGATGCGTCTGTTGCATAGTTACGCCCCTGGTTAGCCCAGTAATAACGGGGCATGGTACCAGTAGTATTTGTAGGAGACCAGGTGTTTAACACTTCGGTTGTAGAATTTTGAGAACCCTGCACCTGGCTTAATCCCCTTACTATCTCATTGTTTAAAATGACAAATCCTGTTGCATAATCAAATCCTGCGTACATATGTAATCCTTTAAAACCTGCATTTAAGAAGAAGCTACCAACAACTTGCGGCGTAGTTCTTCCTACTTTAATAAATTGCCTGCTGTCAATAGTATCGTTTTTATAAACCTGGTGCCACTGCGCATCTCCAAGTTGTTTAATCTTTTTATTGCCATAGGGCAGATAAGCATTATAAACATTTGCATCTGCAGTAATAGCTGTAGGTGAAGTATAAATGCCATCCCATTTAAGTACCCATACTTCATCCAACCCCGATCTCTGGCCTTCAATTAAACCATTCACCTGCATTAGCTTGCCAGGATTGTTAGGATCCCAAACCTGGAAGGTTCCTGTTCTGTTACCCGGTAAACCATTAAAAGGTAACTTAACTGCATAAGTTTTTGCAGTAGATAATGTTCCTCCAATATTTAAACTTATTCCTCTTGCTTTTTCTGGTACCAATACCTGTGCATCTAAACTTAATTCAATACCACGGTTTTGCAATTGCGCCAGGTTGGTAGTGTAACTGCTAAATCCGGTTTGTACGGAAATACCTAAATCGGATATTTTATCAAATACATTTCTGCGGAAATAATCGAACCCTAGTTTTATTCTGTTGTTGATTAAACCTAAGTCAACACCAAAGTCCAGCATGTTTGACCGCTCCCAACGTAAATTTGGATTAATATAATTTGCGGCATAAGTACCACCGGCCCCATTATAAATACCTGCATTGTTATACACCTGTGCTGTGGCATAATATCCAAGGGCATTCACGTTTCCGTTAACACCATAACTTACCCTGGGTTTTACAGAAGTTATATATTTTGACAGAAAACTCTTTGCGAAAAAATTCTCATTGTGCAGGTTCCATCCTACAGAAACTCCCGGAAACAATCCATAAAAGTTAGTTGAATTAAGCCTGCTCGAACCGTCGTAACGTAAAATGCCGGTTAGCAGGTATTTATCTTTATAAGAATAATTAACCCTGCCAATTAATGAAGCAAGCCTTTCCCATGCAGAAAAACTGGATGAAGCGCCTGAAGGATTTACAATTGTATTGTTTACAACACTTGGCGATGTGGAACCGGTTAGCCACGGAATTAAATCTGTTGGCGCTCCCTGAGCAAAACCAGAGTTTACGAAGCGCTTAAATTCAAAATACTCACCGCCAAAAAGGGCTGTTACAGCATGATTGCTGAAATTCTGTTTAAATTGTAGAAAGGCATTGGTAGTATATTGAATATCCCTGGTATTATTGAATGAAGCTGGCCTGTTATTATTAAAGGCACCGTTATTGCCAAGTTGAAATGATTTTGTAAAGAAATTATTATTAGTAAAAAGCATATAACCCGACCCACTTGCCAAAAACTTCAAATGAGGAAGTATGGAGTATTCAATATTTAAACCTCCTAAAAATCGTTGCTGATTTGTGCTATTTATATTTAATGTACTCCAATACTTTGGATTACCCAAGGTTGCATCATTAGGTCCAGGTAAGGAAACACCCGAAGTATCATTTGCATATCTTACCGTAGGAGCTACACCTATAAAACGTTGCAGCAACCCACCGGTAGCACCTCCATTGGGATCGTTGTAGGGTAGGGCCTGGTTTACAGCATAAGCTCCAATATTTGTAGAAATTTTAATTTTGCTGCCTACATTCAGGCTTCCATTAAAATTCATGTTCCATCTTTTAAGCCAGGAGCCAATCACCATTCCCTGGTCATTTACTGTTCCTATGCTCAATGCAAAACCTCCCTGGTCGTTAGCCCCGGAAAAACCAAGACTGTGTTCTGTGGTGTTATTTTGCTGAAGTATCAGGTCTTCCCTTGTTTTAACATCAAGGTCCTGGTAAAGAATGCTATCCATTTGCCCGGCAATAAATGGATTGGCATCAACTAACAGCTTCCATTTGGGGTTTGTGAGATAACTTCTGTTTGCATTTGACACCAATTGTGTGGTATATAAGCCGGCGGCATTGGTCCATCCACTATTTACTGCCCAACCCCAGGCACCCAAAAGCTGGTTCCTATCGGTATTCATGGCACCTATATTATTGTCAAGGGAATCTCCTCTAAACCTCGACTGAATACCCAGCCGGTTCATACGGATATAATCTGCACCTGAAAGGTAATCTGATGAGTTTCTGCGGATATAATTTTTTGTTCTGCTAATTGAATAAGTTATTTGTGTTTTTCCCTTTTTCCCTTTTTTAGTGGTTACAAGGATAACTCCGTTTGCAGCCCTGGCACCATATATAGCTGTTGAGGCAGCATCTTTTAACAGGTCAATAGATTCAATATCGTTCATATCTAACCCATATAAATTAGGCAACAAAACACCATCTACTACATAAAGCGGTGTACCGTTTCCGTTAAAATCTAACCCGCCTCTGAAAGTTATACTTGGCGATGAGCCCGGCTGGCCTGTTGATTGTCGAACCAGTAAACCCGGTACTGTACCCTGTAATGCTGTGGCAACATTACTACTGGGAGAATGTTCAAATGCCTGGGACTTTACCGATGAAGAAGCCCCGGTAAAAGTTTTGCGGCTTTGTGTACCATAACCCACAACCACTACTTCATCCAATTTACCTGCTTCAACCTTTAACGAAAGGTCATAAGTTGAAGATGTGCCGATCTTAATAGTTTGAGAAACATAGCCAATAAGAGAAAAAACCAAAGTTTCTCCTGCCGCTGCGTCAATACTATATGTACCGTTTGCATCGGTTTGTGTACCTGTTGTTTTCCCTTTAACAATAATGTTTACGCCGGAAAGTGCTTTATTATCTTCTTCAGAAGAAACCTTACCGGTAATTGTTTTTGATTGAGCCTGCACTACTGAAAAAAGCAAGAAAGCTCCAATAGTAAAAAGGCACTTTAAATAGTTAAATTTGGACTGCATATTGAATAGGTTTTTATTATGTATGACATAATAAAGATAAAATAGATTATCTTTAACTTCCAAATTATTTTTAATTTTTTCTTAAGTGTTTGATTTTTAACACAGAAAATCGGCCTCCATTAAGAATTTACCTGATAATTTTGAATAAGTACTACAAATTATGACACATACCTTATTAAATGAAAGCCTGAAAACGATTGACACCAGTTCGCTAGTTGATAAAGTGGAGAATGGCTTGGTTAAACTTTTACAGGAAAAAAAACTCAAGATTGGTGACAGTATCCCTAAAGAACTTGAACTGGCCGAAACATTGGGCGTTAGCCGGACTGTCGTGAGGGAAGCACTGTTAAGGCTTCGGATGATGGGTTTGATAGATACCAGAAAAAAGAAAGGCGCAGTAATCACCAGCCCGGACTTATTTGGAATATTAGGGAAGAGTATGAATCCGCATATTTTAGACCAGGAAACCCTGAAAGAAATTTTTGAATTAAGGCTGGTTCTCGAAATTGGAATGGCAGATTTTCTTTTTAAACGTATAACAAAAGAAGACATTACAGAATTGAAAGAAATCGTAAATAATGAACCTCCGGCGGCCCAGTACCATTTATTCAATATTGATCATGAGATTGCATTTCATGGCAAGCTTTATGAAATAACTGGAAACAACACTCTTAAAAAATTTCAGAAACTTCTGCTTCCTGTATTCGATTATGTACATAACAGTGGTTTATTAAAAAAACAAACAGTACTTAAAACTTTTGTTTCACATAAAGGGCTGGTTGATATTCTTGAAAATGGAACTCCTGATGATTTTAGAACAGGAATGCGCAGTCATCTGGAAAATCATTTTATCAGAATATTTGAGTAAAATAAATACAGGCAATAAGGTACCTCCTGTTTTAATTATTCACAAATTATTATTCACTTCTAAGACGGCATTCCTAATGCCACTAAAAATATCTATCGGAGATAAATTTTTATTTATAGTTAGGAATCCTTACTATATTTGTATAGACAATAACGTCTGAAAATATTTAAAAGTTAAAAGTAATGGGCAAATCAATCTTCTACCATGCTGGTTGTCCAGTTTGCGTAAGTGCAGAACACGACATCATTAACCTTCTCGGAGCCGATAACGTGGATGTGGTTCACTTTGGTAACGACAAATCAAGAATTGCTGAAGCGGAAAAAACAGGTGTAAAATCCGTTCCGGCTTTAGTAACTCCAAACGGAAATGTGCTACACATCAATTTTGGTGCATCCATGGAGGACGTAAAAGGGTAGTATCTTGTTGACAGCCGGTTTACATGATAAACCGGCTGTTAATTTTCTCCACTCAAAAAAACTTATAAATATGAATGTAGCTGTTTGGGACACGTACGTGACACAAAAGGATGGCACAATAATGCACTTCGACATTATAGCTCCCGATGAAATCAAGGATGAAAAGATAATCCATACTTTTGGTAAGGATTACTTACTATCTAAAAATCAGCAAGAACAGGCTTTAACGTCGAAGGAGTGTAGTTTTTGTCACATTGAAAAGGCATCCGCCGTAATGCTGTTGGATATTCAAAAGAAAGGATACCATATCATTGAAATGCAAAATTGTACTTAAAAATGTCAGTGTTTAATTTAAAAAAACAAAACTCCAACCTAGACTATAAAATTGTTGCCGGACTCGAACGGTTATCGCAGGTCTTTAGAATTTTTCTTTGGGAAAAAGCCAAAGAATACAGCCTTAGCCCTATTCAAATTCAACTAATGATTTTTATCCGGCATCATGCACAAGACAAATCAACAATAAGTTACTTAGCACAGGAATTTAACTTTACCAAGCCAACAATTAGTGATGCCATAAAGGTTCTGGAACAGAAAAACTTAATAAAAAAGATTATTGATAACAATGACAGCAGGAGTTATACCATTCAACTAACTGAACAAGGTAAAAAAGTAGTCTCTGAAACGGAAAATTTTGCCAATCCATTGGCAACCATTATTTCAAAATCTACTCAATCCGACAAATTGGTTCTGTGGGAGAATATCAGCAATCTAATTACCCAATTAAATAATGTAGAAGTAATTAGTATTCAAAGAACCTGTTTCAATTGCAAGCATTACGCTGTTAAAGGAAAGGCGCATTTTTGTAACTTACTTGAACAAAAATTACAAACTAAAGACATAAGGATTGACTGCGAAGAATTTGAAACAATGTAGTCCGATAAAATACCAGGACAATAAATGAAAAAAGGGCGGACAGCTAACATGAACTGTTTGCTGCAAAGCTTGCGGTAAGTGGTTAATTGCTTAAAATTCTGGCAATGATGCAAAGTAAGGTGCAAGAGAATTAAACAACAGTGAACATAGCCCAATAGTTTGCGACTTGTAGACCGTTTTAAGCTTGATATGTTTTTTGGCGTTGATGCTTACCCATTAATTTTCGAACTAAATGACAAAAAAGATTCTATTGCGCCGAAAATATTCATAGTCAGCATTTTAGAAAGAGATTTAATCACTAAAAAATACATTGTTTTTTCCGGCTGTATACTTCATCCTATCAGATATGCCATTCCATTATTTACACCTTCATATAAATCAGTGATCCTTTTTTTACTGCACATTTCTTTGAACTGATCCCTGATGGGTTTAAAATCATCGTGAAATGGGCAGGGATGCGTTTCTGAACATTTGCTTAACCCAAGGCCACACTGATCAAATACTTCTTTGCCATCAATCGCTTCAACAACTTTAAGTATGTATTGGTTTTTCTGCGCTGCAGAAATATAAAACCCTCCGTTAGGACCTTTTGCACTTTTGATGATATCTTCTTTAACAAGCTTTTGCAACAGTTTACCTACGGTGTGTTCATTTTCATTTATGTACTCAGCAATTTCCTTTATACCGGATTTTTCGCCAGAATCAAACTTTGAACCAAGAAAAATAACTGCTTTAATAGAAGCTTTACAACCCAGACTTAACATAACTAAAGATTTAAAAATAATTGACCTTCCTCCGAAATCATTTCATGATTCCATGGCGGATCAAATGTTAGATCCACCTCTATAATATCATCAGTGAAAATACTTTGCAATGCATTTTTTACTCCATCGGTAATAGCTTCGCCCATGGGACAAAATTGTGTTGTCAATGTCATACTGCAAAATACCTTTTTACCCTGTTCATCAAAATCAATCTGGTATATCAAACCCAGGTCCACCACATTGAGTCCAATTTCGGGATCCATAACATTTTGCAGGGCAGCCAGGGCCACCGTGCATTTGATATTATTATTGGTAATTACATTCATAACTGTTTCGGTTTATGCATAAATACTTTCAATACATTCCAATTATACAAAACGGCTGTTAACAATAAGAAAATTGCACCTGCCTTTAACAACATAGTGGCGCTGAATAAAATTCCTATTGCAAAAATTATAAACCCGGAGATATAAATAATTGCCATTGCTTTAAAAATACTGCTATTGAATAAATCTTTTGGGTTGGGTGTTTTACCCAGACCTGAGCGGTGATGATAAACTTTGTTCCATACAATAAAAGGGAGTGTTTTAAAAGTCATGCCCAGGATGATGGCAGTTATCCATCCAAAAAAAATAATAAACCCATAAGAAAGGATAAGGTTTAGCTTTTCTCCGGATGTACCGATTAAAAAAATAATTACAATGATTAAAAGCAACACCGGAAGCAGCGGCATGGATACAGAAAGTAAAGAAAGTTTTATTTGCTCATCTACCTGTTTTCTTATTCTTTGTTGGTAAGCGCAGTAGCAATAGTAAATAAACAGGCTTATGGCAATGAATATAGTTATCACAGGTATGAACAATAAAGCTGCACTGCCCGGATAAAGAAATAATGCAACAAATAAAAGTAATGCCGAATTTATTAATACATATATCCACCGCAGCAAATGAACATTGCTGTATTTTGAAATTAAAAACATCGGTATCAAACGGGAAGCTATGCCTATTATCAATAATAAAAACCAGCCAATAATACCGGCATGTGCGTGCAGTGTTAGATAATGCAAAGAACCAGCTGGTAATATCAGCTCTGTAAAATTATAAACTTGTGCCAAGCCTAAAATGGCAGTTAAAAACAACCATATCGTCGCCGTAAAAACAAACACAGCATGAATACTTTCACTTTTACTTTTTGCCATGCTGATGGCAATATTAATTAGATAGGCAAGTATTGCAAGTACCACAAAGCATCCTCCAGATTGTGCTGGCCAGCCCATATCAAAAATATAAAAACCATAAACCAGAAAGGGTATTCCAATGGCGGCAAGGATAAAGGAAATGTATGCCAATAAATTACTGTTCAGTTTTGATTCAATTAAAACTGGCACCAACTGGTGGCTTGCTCCTAAAATTATCATAGTACCCCAACCCAATGCCATGGTATGTGTAATGGCTAAAATTTGTGGTTGAAAATAATGGCCCGTAAAAGCTTCGGTTGAAGTAAGTAAAAAAATAGTGGCTGCTAAAAATGATAAAGCTGCGTATAAATAAAATGGCAATACAACTTTATAAGAAGTATTTTTTACGGTTGTATTTGTGGCAGGAGCAAGCATGTTATGTTCTGAATATTAAAAGGTACACTTCGCCATCAGCCACTTCTTTAATACGATAATCAAATTTGCGTTCCGTTAATTCGGGCAACAGAAAAACCGGAATTCGTTTGTGAATCACATACAATGCTTTTTCTTCCGGTAATTTATCCAGCGCATCTAATATGGTAAGCATGGGTAAAGGCATTTCCAGGTGGCGCACATCAACTGTTTCCATTTTATCTGTAAACCGTTGCAACATTTCATCCCATCCTTCGCTTGCTTTATCTGTATCAACTTCCTTAATCGGAGTAGTCTGGCTCTTATGAAAAAATGTATGAACCAGGTTGTCATTAATGGTTTCGGCGTATGATTCAAAACCCTGTTTTTCCAATAACAGCATAAGTGGCACGGGTTCAAAACTGTTTATTAATTTTAATACCTGCCCCGGCTGTAGTGGCTTTACCGCCTTCATAATTAAATTAAGCGGGTCTTTTCCTGATTCTATTTCTGTACGAACATCTAACTCAATAATATCTGCTGCAGTAATAATTTGTACAAATTCCGGAACATCCTTTTGTTCAGTACTATCATCTGCAACATTGTTTTTATCAATAGTAAAACCCAGCGGTTCCAGTTTTTTAAAAAAATCATTCACTGTACATCCTCCCACTTTACTTGCCATATTAATGGAAGTACGGGCAGCCATCAGTTTGCGTAGAAGTGGGTTTCGGAGTTTATTGAATCTGGGCGATATACTGATGATGGCTTCCAGTGCATCGGGGCTTTCTTTTATAAGCGTGGCAATTTTTGTATCGGCATTGATTGTTTTCATTGTTAGTAATTTGTTTCTTAAGTTTTCTATTTTATAGTACCGGGCTTATCAATTTGCTTCATCAGATTATCATCCCATTTACCTTCTACTTTTACCTGGGCTACGGCGCTAAAAACTAATGCTTCAATCAAATTATGATTCAGGTATGCATAAGTACCGGGCTGCCTGAATTGATACAAAGCCGCAACAGCAGAGCCCCCAACTACGGACCATGATTCGTAATTGGTAGCAGGCTTATCATTAAAGGAACCGCCTAACCATACAAGGTCGGCATGACCGCCAATTAAATGGATACGTGTATCCCTGTTTGCCTGAGAAGTGATGAATAAAACTTTATCGCCAACATTTGCTTTAAGCGCATTTTTTCCTGTAAGCGAACCAGTAACTCCGTTAAATACAATATGTGTTGGCGTGAGTGTTTTAAAAACTTTAGTCATATCGTCGAAACCATCCGCAGGTTTTACATATTCTTTATATTTTCCTTTATCATCTTTTGGAACATAATAATCCTGTTCGGCTATATAAAATGCTTTGTCGTAATGCACCGAATTTCCATGCTCATCTTTCAATCCTTCACGGGGCAACACCATGATAGCGCCATTCATTCCAGAAGTTACATGCAATGGAACCATTGCACCACCGGGGGCACAGTGATATACAAACACGCCGGATTTAGTTGCTTTGAATCGAAAAACAACCTGCTCACCAGGATTAACCAATGTTAAATCTCCTCCTCCCATAGCGCCGGTGGCAGCATGAAAATCAATATTGTGCATTAACGTATTGGTAGCAGGATTTACAAGTGTTAATTGAACATAATCATTTTGATGAACAACAATCATTGGCCCCGGAACCGAGCCATTAAATGTAAGTGCCCATATTTTAACCCCGGGTTCAATTTCCAATTGCTTTTCCTGAACAGTCAATTTTACATCAACCACCACGGGATCGCCAGATACAGTTTGTTCGTATTTGGGTAAGTATGGTGGCGCAACCAATTCCTGCGTTATGTGTTTTAAATTGTCGGGGTTTTCTTTGCCGGGTGCTGCAAATACTGAATTTGATTTTGAATCGGAATTACTTTGCTTACAAGCTGTTTGAGTGCATGCAAAAAGCAGGACTGTTATGGCTGAAATGAATATTCTTTTCATATTAAGTGGTTATTTAATTTTTTTTCGATTGCAGAAACGAACGTAATTGCTTTAGATGATTTCACTCAAAATATTCAGGATACTTTTCCAACTGCTTTCTTATCTTTCCAAATAATCCTTTCCCTTCATCTGCTGATGTAACACCCGACATTTTTTTGTTCTCTTCCATTAATGGTTCAAGCCAGTGATGCAATGCATCATGATCGGCTCCCCGCATCCTGCATTCACTAATCATTTTATTAATGCCCGTTTGTATTGATTTGCCGGTCTTCTGATAATCTTCCAGTATCACTGGATTAGCATCGGCAATCACGTTATATAGGTCCTTTACATTTCTATTTGTACTGGAATCAGCTTTCCATTTTGCCCCATTATTTAAGGAGAGTTTAGAATCAGTTTCATGTTCGTGATGCGTATCTGTTTCTGTTGATTGTTCTGTCTGCGATTTTGTTTCTTTATTTTCAGCGGTATTACAAGCCATCAAAAAACCTGCAGCCAGAATAAAAACGGCTGCATGTTTTACCAATTTGTTTGTGTATTTCATTTTTGCAGGTTTTATAACTCAGCGAGTAAAAGATTTTAGTCGTTATTTATTAATCCAGAAATGGTCATCCCATTTATCGTCTACATCGCCTTCCCGTTTGCTGTGCCCTTCTTCAAGCTTCTTTAATGCTTCTTCAGATAAATGTTGCTGCAGATGATTAAATAAGGTTCTTTCTTCAAATCGGATATGGCTATCTAAAGTATCAGCAAATTCTTTAAGAAGGTTAATATTCTCTTTATCTTTTTGAATACCGTCAATCAGGCTGTAAATTTTTTCATGCTCAGCGAACGCCTGCAGACGCAATAAATCATCAGCCGGAAGTTTTACAAAAAGATCTTTTTCTTCTTCTTTAAAATGTGCTGTTAACTCGTTTTCAAAGAAAAAAATGGCGTAGCTGCTTATTCTGCTGGATTCTGTATTATTTTTTAATCCCTGTCTTATTTTCCAAACCAATAACAGCCCAAAATGGTGTTCACGGGAAAACTGTATAAGCGCCTGGCTGCGTTTGATTGGTGTTGTTGCATCTTTCATTTTTCTGTAACTTTTAATTAACCCTTTAATACTTACCGACTGGCATCTCAATTTATTTTCTTTTCTAAGTCCAGTGCTTTGGGAAACAGAATATTGTTCTCCAGGTGAACATGTAAATGCAGATCATTTTCAAATTCATCCAGCATTTTATACAACAGGCTGTAAGAGGCACAACCATCTTCGGGTACTATATAATTTTTTGACAACACCCTAATGTCGTCCAGATTTTTGCCAACCAGCTCATGTTCCATTTCCATCATGTTTATTGGATTCTGAACCGTGCCGAAATGTGCAGCCTGTGGAATTTGTTCATTTGCTTTAGCCAATACCAACGCTTTAATATAAGGGAATAATACCTTTTCTTCTTTTACCATGTGGTCAGACAGTTCAGCATTCACATCATCTACCAGGCTTTTTATTTTATATAGTTCAGGGTGCTGCTGGCCATGTACGCCAGCAACTTTAGTAGCATAGCTTACCAGTTCGGGCAATGTTTTCCTAACATAGCTGTGGTGTGTGTTTACAATATAATCTGCTAAAAAATCCAGGCTCCATTCGTTGTATGGAATCGGACGGGACGAAAGCGCTTTATCCGCCTGCTGCAATTCCTGTTCAATTTTAGTTACATCCAGTCCCTTTTCCGCACAGGCCTCCTTTACCGTTTTTTTGCCACCGCAACAGAAATCGATCCCGTATTTTTTAAACACTTCGGCCTTACGCAGATCCTTTGCTGCAATCTGTCCAAGCGTTTCGTCATCTTCTCCGGTAATTCGTTTTGAAATTTTCACCTTCCACGATTCTGGTCCCTGTTCCAGGTATTCCCACACAAAAATGTTTCCCCTTTCACCAAGCAATTGATAATACAAAGGTTTGGGGTCATGGTCGTTGTGAATGGTTAAGCTTTCACCTTCGTTCAATTCATCAAAACGAACAAAAATGGTTGGATGTTTTTGCCTTGGTTCAAGCAAGGTTACGTTGAGGATATTTTCTGTAATTGTATGCATATACTTTGTTTTAACTGTTAATTATACAGCAAAGATAAGCATATTTTTAATAAAAGTATTTAAATACTTTTATTTACATGAATGTGACACACCAGTTACAAAAGGAGAATACATTTCACTTAATATTCATTCAATAAGGCTAATCACTTTTTTAATGTAATTTCTTAGACCTGTTATTTTTAAGATGTAGTTTCGTTAAGATTTTGGTAGATGTTTCATCCGAATCTGTTTCATCACCTAAAACTAATATTCCTTTTAGTCCTTCTTTAGATTCAAGTCCATAAACTGTAGCTTCATCAGCAGGGTCGGAATCACCTTCGTATCGATACAAAATTTTAATGTCCACATCATCAACTTGTAATGCTTTTTCTCCGCAAACAATACGATCTTCAATAAGATTAAAATCATTTATAAAACCTTCCCGCCGAAGAGCATCAATTGCCGATGTTACCGTATTGTATCTAAATTTATTTTTCATATTGTGAAGCTTTAAAATGATTTAATTAATTATTTCCTTTCTCTCTGCTGCAATAATAATAACCGCTCAAGCTTTTTTGAAATTTGAAGGTCATCTTTTGCAACAGATACACACACTTACTATTTGTGCTTTATGTGTTTGTTGTAAATTAATTTAGTAATGATTCAAATCTTTGTTCCTGCACGGGTCCTTTTGTCTTTTTAAAATAAATGTCTTCAAAACTTTTTGTTGTCTGCAGGTCTGTTCTTCTAAAGAACTTTGAAGCATGAATGCTTTTAATACTTTTAAACCCGCAGGCTTCCATCATTTCTTTAGTAGCCTTGATCGTGTTTCGGTGAAAATTAAATACCCTCACTCCTTTATCGGTTGGGTCAAGCCCTTTGTATAATGCCGGGTTTTGAGTGGCAACGCCAACCGGGCATTTACCGGTATCGCATATCAAAGCCTGGATACAGCCAAGCGCAAACATCATTCCCCTGGCAGAATAACATGCATCTGCACCCAGCGACAGCGCTTTTAGTATATCAAACCCAGTAATGATTTTACCTGCAGCCAGTATTTTAATATCCTTTGACAGCGCAAGCTCATCTAATGTTTGTTTTACAAAAGGCAAGGCATCATGCAAGGGCATTCCTATGTGATCTGTGAATTCTAAATGCGCTGCGCCGGTTCCGCCTTCAGCACCATCAATTGTTATAAAATCCGGGATGCAGCCACTAGATTTTATTGCCCGGCAGATGTCAATAAATTCCTGCTTATCGCCAATACATATCTTAAAACCTACAGGCTTACCATCAGATAATTCTCTTAATATCTGAAGGAATTGTACCAACCCTTCAGGACAATCAAATACCGAATGGCCTGCCGGAGAATGAATGGTGGTTCCTGCAGTTACCTGCCTGATTTCGGCAATCTCTGGAGTATTCTTCGCTCCGGGCAAAATGCCTCCATGACCAGGCTTTGCTCCCTGAGATAATTTTAATTCAATCATCTTTACTTCGGGGCGTAATGCATTTTTACGAAATGCCAATTGATGGAATTTCCCTTCTTTGTCCCTGCATCCAAAATATCCCGTACCAATTTGCCAGATCAAATCTCCACCCATAAGATGGTGCTCACTAATTCCGCCTTCCCCGGTATTATGTGCAAATCCGCCCCGCCTGGCGCCCTTATTTAAGGCTTCAATGGCCGCTTTACTTAAAGCGCCGTAGCTCATGGCACTAATGTTATAAATACTTGCATCGTAAGGCTCATTACAAAAACGATTACCAATCCTAACCCGCAAATCTTCTTTACTCAAATTTATCGGATATACAGAATGCGCCACCCATTCAAAACCAGTTTGGTTTGGATCAGCCTGCATTCCAAAAGCAACCGTCTGCTTTTCATTTTTTGCCCTTTGATACACAATTGACCGCTGGCGCCTGTTGAAGGGTCTTCCATCGAGGTCAGATTCAAAAAAATATTGTCTCAGCTCCGGCCTGATTGACTCAAGAAAATAACGTACATAACCAACGATAGGAAAGTTCCTCAATACTGCATGTTTCCGCTGGAGCCTGTTTAAAATGGCCAATGATAACAGCGGTATGGTTACGATAAGAAACCAGTACCATGTTCCATCGTTTGTAAAGCCGGACTTAATAAATATCACATTAAGTAATACAAGAAATAATATGATCAATCCACTTACCGAATCCGGTTTTCGTTTACGTGTCATAGCAATTGTTTTATTAATTGAAAAAATATTTAAAGGATGCAACATGAATCTTGGCAGTTTTTAATAAGACCGGCGATTAAATATTGAAGTCCTTATACGTTTGATGATATCTCCAATTTTTCGAAAACACAAAGGCAGTCTTAATTATCAGCAATACTTACTTGCACTAGGGCCCAGCAATCATTTCAGCGTTTCCTTTTTCTCAGTTGCCTGCGAAGTTTTTCCTCAACCCGTCTAAGCAAGTCCCTCCAGTGATTACCAGTCTCGGATGCAAAAACATCAATACCGGGAATACCCAGCCTGACACTTACCGTTCGCAAATCGGTGGATTGTTTACTTTCCATTTTAAAATAGAAATCCACCCAGTTTATTTCAGAAATATGTCTTCGCAATCTTTGGATCATGGCTCTAACATTGTGCTGCAATTCTTCACTAATCGTGAGGTCCACAGTCTGAATGTCCATTTTAATTCCGTCTAAATTTTCTGTATAGTTCATAGTAATAAGTTTTATGTTACAATTTTTTATTTTAAAAAAGACATTTCCTTAAGTGGCTTCTTCAATATCGCACTCATTTCCTTTTAATTATTTGTTGTAAACGACCTTGTTGATGAATACAGCAAGATAGGGTAGGACAGTACCTTTCGCCCCATTGGCTTTTACATTGTGAAACATGATGGTTTATTTAAACTCACGAAAGAAACAGGAAGAAGGAACAGGCAACAAGCCTGCTGGAAAAGACCAGGGTATTAAACTGCAAAAGCTTTAAAGCTGGAGAAACAGTAAAGATTTGAACAAAAGGGCAAAAATTCAGTGAATGAACAGATAGCGCTATTGCTTACACAGGTTTCAGTATACCGGTGTTTTGTGGTGTTTGCAATATGCCTGGGTTTACCTGTCATGTATGCAAAAGTATGAACCAAATCTTAGAATGAAAATTATAGATTCTTATTGTTTCGTTAATGATTATCATGTTATCAAAATTTTGGTATTTTTTTTTTGTTAGCTCAACTAAAAACTATTTTTGAGGGCTAATATTTTATATCTTTTGAAGTTGCGTATCGTATAAATAATAACTGTCTGTCACTCATTACGTATTAACACAACAGCAGATCAGGTGCCAACTCCAAAAAAAATTAATAAATTTATGGGCAGGAATATATTGAATAATTTATTCTAAGCCCGGCACTGTATTAATGCGAATAGCTATCTGCAATCTTATCAGTTAAAGTATCTGAATGTAACAATAAACGAAGCAGCATGAAAATAACAAAACTATTTAAAGAATTTTTTGACTCTGAGAAAGCAGGTGGTCTTATTCTGATTGCATGCACATTAGTTTCTTTATTAATCGCTAATTCAATTTTTGGGCCAGCATATCAGCAATTTTGGAAGACTGAGTATGCAGGACTTAGTATTGAACATTGGGTTAACGACGGGTTGATGGCAATTTTCTTTTTGCTTATAGGTTTAGAGTTGGAAAGAGAAGTTTATCATGGTGAACTTTCAAACTTTAAAGATGCTTTACTGCCAATTTTTGGAGCATTAGGTGGAATATTAATACCTGCAGGGCTGTATTTACTGTTTAATTATGGCACTGCAACACAATCAGGTGCAGGAATTCCGATGGCTACAGATATTGCTTTCGCATTAGGTATTTTGTCTTTATTAGGCAAGCGGGTACCAATATCATTAAAAGTATTTTTGACAGCGTTGGCTGTAATAGACGACCTGGCAGCAATTCTGATAATTGCTTTTTTTTATACAAAGGCATTACTTTGGGTAAACTTATTGATAGCGCTAGCAATTTTTGGAGTGCTGTTAATTTTCAACCGGCTAAAAGTCAGGAATTTGTTTCCCTATTTGATCGGTGGTATTGCCATGTGGTATTTTATGCTTCAGTCGGGAGTTCATGCTACCATAACTGGTATATTATTAGCGTTTGCAATTCCCTTTGGTAACGGAAATCAAAAATCATCTTCTTACATTTTACAACACTTTTTGCATAAACCGGTTGCTTTTATAATTCTACCCATTTTTGCTTTAGCTAACACTGCCATAATTTTAAGTCCGGGTATTGAACAAACGCTGACTCAGAATTACAATTTGGGAATAGCGCTGGGCCTTATTGCAGGAAAACCTTTGGGAATTTTTCTTTTATCCTTATTGGCTGTAAAGTTGGGGTTTTGCAAACTGCCGCAAGACTTAACATGGAAAATAATTTTAGGAGTTGGCTTTTTAGCAGGCATTGGTTTTACTATGTCTATTTTTATAACATTACTTGCTTTTGACAATGATACGATAATCAACAATGCAAAATTTATGATCCTGCTATCCTCTTTAACTGCAGGGCTTATTGGATTTATAAGTTTAAAATTTTTCTTAAAAGAGCCTCCATTATAACCGATTTTTACCATTGCTATCATTTTCTAACTACCGCTATTAATGATAACCAAAATATTCATTTTTAATTCCTTCAAAAATTTCTGTGCAATTCGTACTTATATATTTTGAGGAACTTTTATTTAGGTGAGGAAACAATTTTCTTAATCCTTCTTTGTAGTTCGGGAACAGCTTCTTCCTTAAACCAGGGATTTATCGTTACCCAGTTTTGATTACGTGGAGATGGATGTGGTAATGGGAAATAAGCAGGTAAATAGGCTGCATAATTTCTCACCGTTTCTGTAAGGCTTCCTTTAAACCCCTTTTTTAAATAATATCGTTGGGCATACTGGCCTACTAATAAAATAAGCGGTTTGTTTTTAAAATATTTAAATACATCGGGATGCCATAGGGGAGCGCATTCAGGACGTGGAGCCAAATCTCCTGAAATTCCTTTGCCGGGATAACAAAAGGCCATTGGCATGATTGAAAAAATATCGGAATTGTAAAACGTATCTTCACCTACATTCATCCATTCCCTCAATTTTTTTCCACTGGCATCATTCCATGGAATACCCGTTTCATGAACCTTTCTTCCTGGCGCCTGCCCTATAATAACAATTTTAGAAAAAGGACTTAATTGCACAACAGGCCTTGGGCCCAGCGGTAAATGTTCTTTACAAACTTCACAACTTCGTATTCTATCTAAAAGTTCATTCATTTTTAAATCAAAACAGCATATCAATTTTCATCCAACGCTTTTTCATAATTCAATTCTCCATTTACAATTCTCGCAGGCGCTGTAAAGGGATGTTCTGTTTCTTTTCCCATGCCCATAATATGCATGACATTCCATCCGTTCAGTTTCAAATAATCAGAAACCATAGAACGGTGACAGCGCCACCACACTGCTTCGGAGCACATATATGCTGTTCGTTGTTTTAGCGCAATTTTCTCCAGTTCACTTATTCCATCCTTAAAAGAGTCTGTTTCCATGTAATCTGCATAGCTTCTAAAAGCAATATGCCGCCAGGCCGTATTCTTTGAATCCGGGTTTGGTTTTCTTCTTCCGCCAAGATCTTTTAAATGAACATATTGAATTTTGTTTTCCGGCAACGAAATCTCCAGCGCTTCTTTATTGAAATGAGGGAACTTTCGTGAGCCGGGAAAACTCCTGATATCTGCAATTACCACAATATTGAATGATTGCAGCATTGCGATAAATTCTTCTAAAGAACGGGTGGAATGTCCAATGGTCCATATAGTTTTATTTTGTTCTTTCATTTTTTATTACCCATCACCACATTTAATTTTTGAGAACTGTGCAAGGAATTGGGAATTAAAGGTCGCATTGTAATCTCATCCACTAAAAAATTATCGGGTGTTTCTATTATATGCAGAATAAGATTTGCAATGTCTGTTGGCTGCAGCATATTCCTGTGTGGTTTTATACCTGAATCTTCAAAAAAATGGGTATCAATGCTACCGGGGTTTACACAGGTAACTTTTATTTTATAAGAACGGAGTTCTTTAAACAACGCTTCGCTAAAACCCTGCATACCATATTTGGTGGCAGAATAGGCAGCGCCTTCAGACCTTGTTGTTTTTCCCAGTATGGAACCAATGTTGATGATGTGACAAGTATTCCCGTTCGCCTTCATCAATGGAACTATTTTAGATGTGATATAAAACGCACCGTTCAAATTGGTATTGATCATTTCGTGCCATCGCTCTAATGAAAGCTCATCAATCTTTGTAAAATATCCTGCACCGGCATTGTTGATAAGGATATCGGGCAAATGGGAATCTGTAAAAGTATCTAATACCCATGATGCAATTTTCGTCTGGGCAGTAATGTCTATATTCACCGGAATAAAATATTTTCCCAATCTATTTTTAATAGCATTAAGCTTTTCTGCATTACGGGCAAGTCCGTAAACAACTGCACCTGCTGCAACTAACGCACCGGCAAACGCCGCTCCCAATCCGCTGCTGGCACCAGTTATCACAGCTATCTTTCCATTAACATTCATTTTTAAATCATTAAATTTTATACATTTTATTGTGGTTCATAGCTTCCCGGAACAGTACGAAAAGCAATTGCAAAGCGGTTCCATCCGTTTATTGCAACTATCGCCATGGTTAAGGCAACCATTTCTTTTTCATCAAAATGGTTGCGAACCGAATCATATAATGAATCCGATACATTATTTTCAGAAATCAGTGTAAGTGCTTCGGTCCATGCTAAAGCTGCACGTTCCCGTTCGGTATAAAATGGAGTTTCACGCCAGGCACTTAAAGCATACAGCCGTTGTTCTGTTTCACCAGCCTTGCGAGCATCTTTTGTGTGCATATCAAGACAATAGGCGCAGCCATTAATTTGAGAGGCCCGGGTTTTAACGAGTTCGAAAATAATAAGATCGAAACCAGAATCAGCTACATATTTTTCCAGTTCCAGCATCGCATTTAAAGCATGAGGAGTAACTTGTGCATAATTCAATCTTTCTTTCATCTTCTTTAATTTATGATTCTTCCAAGTTTTTTAATGCTTCTCCATCTCATCCATAGCAATAGTTGCATGAGCATAAGCAGCGCCGGCACGCATTTCAGCAGCTACCCAAATAGCTTCCATAATTTCTTCTTTACTTGCGCCTTTTCGCATGGCGGTTTTTGTATGCGACCGAATGCAATAAGGGCATTGCGTAACATGGGCTACCGCAACAGCAATTAACTGTTTTATTTTTTCAGGAAGTGCTCCAGGCTCAAATACGGTTTTGCTGAAGTTTCGCCATGCTTCTAAGTTTTTAGGAGCCAGCGCCCCTTTTTTATCAGCCAGTTCTTTTGTTGTGATTGGATATAAGTTTTCGTTTTCCATGATTGATTTTTTATTGCTTTCTTATTAAATATTCTTTTTCTAAAAAATGCCTCAGCACATACTGCAAAATTCCTTCGTGCCTGTAATATTCAATTTCGATGTTTGAATCCATCCGTGCAATAGCATCAAATTTAATTTCAGTTCCATCTTCTTTTTTGGCAATGACCTGCACTTTTTTCAATGGCTTTATATCCTGTGCAACACCTGTTATGGTAAACGTTTCAGTTCCGGTGAGCCCCAATTTTTCCGCCGTATCGCCATTCAGATATTGAAGCGGTAATACGCCCATTCCAACGAGGTTACTTCTGTGTATGCGTTCATAACTTTCTGCCAATATTGCTTTAATACCTAGCAGGAATGCGCCTTTTGCTGCCCAATCCCTCGATGAACCACTACCGTATTCTTTGCCCGCTAATACTACCAATGGAGTTTGGGTCTCTTTGTATTTAACCGATGCGTCATACACCGACATTTCTTCTCCTGTAGGCAAATACTTAGTATAGCCACCTTCTTTTTGCACCAGCTTATTTTTTATACGCACATTGGCAAAAGTACCACGCACCATCACTTCATCATTTCCTCTTCTTGAGCCATACGAATTGAAATTTTCTTTTTTTACACCCCGGCTTATTAAATATTTTCCTGCTGCGGAATGTTCGTTGAACTGCCCCGCAGGAGAAATATGATCGGTAGTAATGCTATCACCCAATACCAATAAAGCGCTTGCATTGGCAATGTCTTTTAATGGCGCTGCTTCATCAGAGATATTATAAAAGAAAGGTGCTTCTTTTATATAGGTTGAGGTATCATCCCATACATATAATTTATCATCTGGAATGATGAGGTTTCTCCAGATTTCATTGCCTTCAAATATTTCTGCATAATTTTTAGCAAAGTCTTTTGGTGAAAGCACTTTACCCATCACATCGTTAATCTCATCATCACTGGGCCAGATGTCTTTTAAATAAACGGGCTGTTGATTAGGATCGTAACTGATGGGTTCATTTATCAAATCAATATCAATCCTGCCGGCGATGGCATACGCCACCACCAGCATCGGCGACATTAAAAAATTCATTCTTACCTGCGGATGAATTCTTGCTTCAAAATTCCGGTTACCTGAAAGAACAGAAGCCACCACCAAATCATATTCATCCACTGCTTTTGCAACAAAAGTTGGCAAAGGCCCGGAGTTGCCAATGCATGAAGTACAGCCATAACCAACTGTATGAAATTGCATAGCTTCCAGGTCATTTAACAAATTTGCCTTTTCAAGATAATCTGTAACCACTTTTGAACCCGGGGCTAATGAAGTTTTCACCCAGGGCTTTGTTTTCAATCCATGTTCTCTTGCTTTCCTTGCTACCAAACCAGCACCTATCATTACAAACGGGTTAGACGTATTGGTGCATGAGGTAATGGCTGCAATTGCAACAGCGCCATCAGCGAGCATAAAACTTTCTTCGCCGATAGTTACCCAAACATTTTTCATTCCGTTCACTACTGTTTCTTCAATTTCAGGTTCAGGTGTTTGTTCTGATTTTGGCTGCGTTACAGGCTGGCTACCACCTTCAGCAAACCAACCGCTCAGTTGTTTCAGATCGATATATTTACGACCATAAGCTTCCTGTAAAAGGGATATAAATTTGGGTTTAAAATCTTTTAATAAAATTTTATCCTGTGGCCGTTTTGGTCCCGCCACTGTAGGTTCTACTGTAGAAATATCCAGTTCTATAATATCGGTATAATTAATATTTTCATTACCGGTTCTCCAGAGCATATTGGCTTTGCAATAATCTTCCACTAATTGTATTTGCTCCTCACTACGGTTGCTCTTACGCATATATTCCAGCGTCTTATTGTCAATAGGAAAATAAGTAATGGTACATCCAAATTCAGGAGACATATTGCCAATGGTAGCCCGGTCGGGCACAGAAAGATTGTCGAGGCCTGATCCAAAAACTTCAACAAACTTTCCAACAACGCCATATTTTCTCAATAGCTCGGCAATGGTCAATACCAGATCAGTAGCAGTAGAACCCAATGGAAGTTTGCCTGTAAGTTTCAAACCAATTACTTCAGGCATAATAAAATAAATGGGCTGTCCGAGTAAAGCAGCTTCAGCCTCAATACCGCCAACCCCCCATGCTACCACACCAATTCCGTTTACCATTGGTGTATGGCTATCTGTTCCCACCAGTGTGTCAGGAAAGATTTCTCCGTTTCTTTCTATTACACCTTTCGATAAATATTCCAGGTTCACCTGGTGACAAATGCCCATGCCTGGAGGAACTACGCTGAAATTATTAAATGATTTTTGTGCCCATTTTAAAAATTGATACCGTTCTTTATTTCGCTTATACTCTTCATCCATGTTGCGGGCATAAGCATATTCAGTCCCGAAATAATCAACCTGCACCGAGTGATCAATGATGAGGTCAACAGGTATTAATGGATTTATTTCATCGGGGTTTTTTCCCTTCCTCGCTATTTCTGCACGCAATGAAGCAATGTCCACAACCGCCGGAACACCTGTAAAATCCTGCATCAATACACGGGCCGGTTTAAATGGAATGTCTCTATCAGAAGCTTTAGGTTCCCAATGAAGAATGGTTTCAATATTTTCTTTTGTTATTGCAAAATCATCAAAGTTGCGTAAGGCATTCTCTAATAAAATACGAATAGAAAAAGGCAGCTTACTAATATTATATCCCTGCTTTTCCAGTTCAGTTAAGCTATAATAAGTGAAGGTGCCAACTATAGTTGGCAATAATTTTTTTATCTTATAGGGGTCTTTAGGCATGATTCTACTTTTTACTACTATCAAATTATCTTTTGAAGATATGTCTTTTACAAACTCAATAGTTTGTAATCATTACTTCAACTGTATTATCATTATTTTTCTTGGGGGCCTTTAGTAGGAATTATAAATAACGGTATTGAGCTGTGATGCAAAACATACTCCGCTACGCTTCCTAATAAAATTTTTTCTAGTCCACGTCGGCTGTGCGTACCCATAACAATTATATCAGCGTGTAATTCTTTTGCAGCTTTCAATATTGCTTCCCCAAAATATCCGGTTATAACAATCGTTTGAATTGTATTATCATTTAAATGCTCTTTTGATTTATCAAGATAATTTTGTGCAGCTCTACTTAATTCCACCGCACTATCGGTTTCTACTGTATTAATGAAGTCAGTAAACCCCATAATGGGCGAATAGTTCAGAGAAGAATAGTATGTGGCATCAGAAATTACATGTAATAAAATGACTTGAGCATTCATCACTTTTGCTAATTTATGACCGGTTTCTGCAACTTTTAGCGCACTTGGATTATAGTCCAGGGCAATTAATATTTTTTTCATTTTACTTGTTTTAATATTTATTCTAATTCTGCTTGTTAATTACCAGGTTTAACGGTTAAGCCATTCTTGAAGAACAAGCGCTTCATTGTGCTCTTCATCTTTTGCACCATAAACCAATGTAACTTCTCCTTTCTTATGTTGTTCGTTCAATAATGAAACTTGTTCCTTATTTTTTTTCAGTTCCTGCTGATATCTTTTTTTAAATTCCTTCCACTTACCAGGGTCATGGTTAAACCACTTCCGAAGTTCTGTACTTGGTGCAATCTCCTTCAACCATATATCAATACCTGCTTTTTCTTTTGTTAATCCCCTTGGCCATAGCCTGTCAACAAGTATACGTTTGCCATCTTCCTTGGCTGGTTTTTCATACACTCTTTTGATCTTGAGTTCCATACTATTTCCCTCCTGGATTTTAAACTATAATTTCATTTTTCCGCTGGATTGATAAATTACAAATCATGGGTTCAAGCTTGTTTTATCTTCTGCTAAAACGGCATCGCCGGACTTAGTTTGTAAATCCTTATCAAGGTTATATAAGGCTTCCCCGCTTGCATTCACTCCACCTGCAATTTTTATTTTATCCAAAAGATTTAATGCCAGTGTTTCTTCCTCCGTTTGTTCTTTTACAAACCATTGCATAAAATGCCAGGTAGCCCAATCTTCTTCATCAAAACTCATTTTTACCAGTTTATAAATCCCCCGGGTATTATCGACCTCCTGTTCAAATATTTGTTCAAAGCAATGCTGAACACCCGTTGGGTCTTTAAGAGAAGCAGGTATAGCTTCTATATTTACTTTAGCGCCCCTTTCCAATATGTATTCCAGGAATTTCATCATATGGTTACGTTCTTCATTTGCATGCCTGAATAAAAAATTTGCAATGCCTGCATAACCTTCGCCAGATGCCCATGCGGCATAGGAGAGGTATATCTGCGATGCCGAAGCTTCCTTCGTCATTTGATTGTTAAGTTCAGCGGCCAGTTTTTCTGATAGTCTATTCTTTTTCATGTTATTATTTTAAATGTCTTAATGTAATCTCAAGGTACCTTTCTGGGATACTCAATGAGCATATATTTTTTTTATTTTTAAAACTCTTCTTTTATAATTGATTCTGTGCCGATTCCTATATTAGCCAACTCCTTTTCCATCGCAGCCATCATAGGTTCTGGCCCACAGAGATAAATTATTACTCCTTTGCCAGGAATATATTTTTTTAGTAAACTTTCATTAATGTAGCCATGCTCATAACCCTCTGCATTTTCATCTGACAAAACATTCACAAAATTTTTACCCAGTAATTTTTCGAATTCCTCCCTGAGTATTATATCGGCTTTTGTTTTGTTGGCGAAAATCAGTTTGTTATTGCCTATTTGATTTTTAGATTGTAGTAACCTGAAAATGGAAATATATGGCGTTACGCCTGCACCACCTGCAATAAAGACGCCTTCACCTTTGAATGTAATTGCCCCAAAAACATCGTGCAAAATCAATTCGTCATTTACTTTCAGTTGCAGTAATTCGTTGGTAACTCCTTCATGTGAAGGGTACGTCTTAATGGTAAATTCGAGATAATCGTTTTCGGGAAGGCAAGTGAAAGTAAAAGGTCTTTTCTGCGTTTCCCAACCACTTTTATTGATGGAAACCTCAGTAGCCTGTCCGGGTATAAAACCGTATGCTTTTGGTTTTTCCGTTACAATCTTCAATACATCATGAGTAACCTTATCAAGCGATTTTATTTTTACAAAATGTTGTTCCATATTCATTATATTTTAAAGGTTAATTCATTAAACTTCCAATGTGGTAGTAAGGGTTAAGAGAAAAAGGGTTTTATCTAATGCACGCACACTATGTGGAATACATTCATGCAACGCCAGGATTTGTCCACCGGGTAATTCAACAGATTGCTTGTGTATTAAATTGAAGCTTACCTTTCAATACTTGTACACAAATGTGGCCATCAGTAGTATGCACGGTCATTTCTGCGCTTTCATGCAATGAGAAAAATGCACGTCCTATCTGTTTTAAAAACAATAATGGCATTCCTCTTACTATGTTGCCATGACAGTTCGCTTTTGGCCTGCTTTTTAAACATAGGTACATTTTTGCACATGAATAAGTCATCCATCATACGATCAACTTCGTCAGTTGGATAGTAGAGTCGTTATATTTTTCTTCCATATTGATGTGATTTAACCATTTAATCCCGGTATCGGAAGCGGAAGAATAAAATCCACGAAAACATTGTGCGTTGACCGCTTTACATGGCTGGCGTAATTTTTTAGACTTTTATGCAAGGCCCTGGCATATTCAATATCCAATTTTTCAATAACGAGATTAATCTTATCTATTTCTTTTTTGATGGTAATCCGCTTAGCGTCATCAAATGGATAATATTGTTCTATTGCAGCTTCAAATAATTTCTTAAAGTTTTTTTCTACTTCAATATAATAAGGTAGCAATAAAGAAATAGCCGTAAATGTTTTCAAGTGTGCTAACTTAATTGCATCTGCTTTTTGAATTTTGTTTACTTGATTATTAGAACAGGAGGCAAGCACTGACAATAAAACCGGAGCTTTATATAATTGTTCCACTTCCTCCGTTGTTAATTTTTCAAATGGCTTGGTCATACAAATACATTAATTTTTTCTTTTCAATAGCGCCAAGAATTTTATCATAGGCTTTATTGAACTTTTGAATGCCTTCATCCTCGAGTTTTTGAGTAATAACATCAAGATCAATGCTATTTTGCTTCAGGTGTGCCAACACCTGGGTTGCTTTACTAAGCCCAATTTCCAGGCGACTTTTGGCCAGGCCATGATCCCTGAAAGCTTCCAGTGTTTCCACCGGAATGGTATTTATAGTTTCAGGACCTATGAGCGCCTCCACATATTTTACATCACTAAAAGTTGCGTCTTTTGTACTTGTGCTGGCCCATAACAACCGCTGATGTTTTGCCTTTTTTTCTTCCAGTTTTTTAAAACGCTCACCCCAAAAAATGTTTTTATAAATTTCATAAGCTTTTCTGGCAGAAGCAATAGCGGTTTCACCTTTGAGATCAGCAAGACTGTTTTTCAGTCTCGGATCAATCATTACATCAATACGACTTAGGAAGAAACTGGCAACAGATGTAATGTGATCGATAGATTTATTTGCTTTAACCCGGTCCTCCAGTCCGGAAAGATAGGCATCCACGACTTGCTGATACCGTCCCAAACCAAACAAAAGGGTAATATTTATATTTATCCCTTCGCTGATACATTTTCTAATAGCAGGCAAGCCTTCCTGGGTAGCCGGTATTTTTATCATTACATTATTGCAGCCAACCGCTTTCCATAATTCTCGTGCCTGCTTTATAGTTCCCTCCGTGTCATGAGCAAGATGTGGTGATACCTCAAGGCTGACAAAACCATCCATGCCATTGCTTTTTATAAACACCGGTTTAAAAATACCGGCTGCACGTTTGATATCTTTTATGGCAAGATGAAAAAATATGGCTTCATTACTTCCATTGGTTTGCGAAAGAAATGTAATGTCATTATCATAATCTGACCCGGCGCTGATTGCCTTCTCGAAAATTGAAGGGTTGGATGTTACACCGCTAATACCGTCTTCTTCTATCATTTTTTTCAACCTGCCTGAATCCATAATCTCCCGGTCAAAGAAATCAAGCCAAATGCTTTGACCAAAATCCCGGATTTGTTTTATTCTATTTTGTACCATGATACTAATTTTATGTTTTAACCATTTAATTTTATTTCTTTAATTTTTTTATCGTTTACTTCCAATTGCACCTGTATTAACTTGCTATTTCCAAAATCTGACGAATCATCTGGTTCGTAAAACCCCACTCATTATCATACCAGGCCAGGATTTTTACCAGGTCGCCATCTACTACTCTTGTCATTTCTAAATCAACAATAGCGGCAAACGGGCTTTGGATAATATCAGAAGAAACCAACGGTTCATCTGAAACTGATAACACTAATCTGTACCTGTTCGTTTTCGATTCCTCTGATAAAATATTATTAACTTCATCCACAGAAGTATTTCTTGAAGCGATAAAAGTAATATCTGAAATAGAGCCCGCAGTTATGGGCGTACGGACAGCTATTCCATCAAATTTTTCTTCAAATTTTGGAAGCGCTTTCACGGTAGCTTTTGCGGCTCCCGTTGTTGCGGGCACTAAATTCACAGCGGCTGCCCGTCCCATTCTTATTCTCTCTTTGTGCGGTGCATCAACCAGCGATTGCGAAGCTGTATAAGCATGAACCGTATTTAAGATTGCCTTCTTAATACCTATCCTTCTATCTATAATTTCTATGACCGGAGCGATGTTATTGGTGGTGCAACTGGCGCAGGAAAATATTGCGGTTTTACCATCTCCAGTATTTACGCCATGCACAACTGTTGGTGTGTCCTTACTTTTTGTTGGTCCTGATATTACCACGGTTTTTGCTCCGGCATAAATGTGCTTTTCAGCATCTTCTTTTTTTGTAAATTTTCCGGTACTTTCTATCACCACATCTATTCCCAGTTTTTTCCAGGGAAGGTTTGAAGGGTCTTTCTCAGAAATAAATAAAATCTTCTTATCCCTCACCTGTAAATAATTTTCCCAGATAGTTACTTCATCTTTATATTTTCTGTAAACACTGTCATGCCTTAACAAATAAGCTGCATTCTCAATGCTCATTAAATCATTAACAGCTACAATTTCCAATTCGGGTGTATCCATAATTATCTTCAGGGAAGCTCTTCCAATTCTGCCAAACCCATTAATTGCTAACTTTTTCATCTTTGTTTACGCATATTATTTTAATCAACATTAACAACAGATGCAATCTACAGGATGTGTATTAGTACCAGGTTAAGTAGAAATTAGAAAGAGATTAGAATTTTATTTATGATATTGAAGGAAGCGCTTTTTCCCGACCTTTATTAAGAGAGTTTCGCCAGATTATAGATCGCAGCTTATTAAAGTTGTTTAATTTATGTTAGCTCCTCAAGCAAAAATATATCATATTCTCAAAAAAAATATTTACAAAAGGTCTGTCTATGTTTTCACGAAACTCATTTAAATAAGGAATGTAAAATTTGAATTCATTGATGGTATCAAATAAATTATGAATAACGGAAAGGTTGCAATACAATTATAAAATTCACAAAACATGGTAAAATAAAAGGAGGAAAATTACTTTATGGCAATACAACACAAAGACAAGCCTTGACAATCCATGGTGGAAGTAAAGATTTTAAACAATAGGAAAAATAAAAAGCAAACGAAATATCAATTAGCCAATTTTATACAAACATGAAAAGCTCTTTATAATGCCACATTTTACGGAAGCTGAAAAAGCAGTTTACTATCCTGCAGACAGGCGTGCCTATTTAGGTATGAAGCCGTATATGAAGATCATACTGCTGGCAGTTTTTTTGGGCTCATTCGGTGCGGCATGGCTGCAATACCTGCTGTTTGGTTTACCGGCCAATCCTACGTCAGCTTTTGCAACTTTACAACCTGATGCTCCTGCTGGTTTTCCTGTGTGGATAACACTGAGCCACTGGGTTAATTTCTTTTTTCTTATGCTGATAATAAGAAGCGGGCTTTCTATTTTAGCAGATCATCCACGCTTGTACTGGAACAATAGCTGTAAACCCAACTCTTCATGGATACGCTTTACCCCTGTAAAAATACCAATTGATAAAGCGTATACCGCTAAAGAGGATGCCCGCTACCTCAATCCCGTAGCAGGCTTGCCGGGTTACAAGCATACAGTGGGTATCGCAAGGGTATGGCATTTTCTCACTGTTCCTTTTTTTCTTTTAAACGGCGCTGTTTTTATTTTTCTTTTATTTTATACCAATCAATGGGAGCGGTTAGTGCCTGTATCATGGCAAATAATACCGGATGCATGGAATGTTTTTGTTCATTACGCTACCTTTAATTTTCCTGTTGAACCTAATGGATTTTATCATTATAATGCTATACAGCAACTCTCCTATTTTGGGGTGGTATTTATTTTAGCTCCACTTGCCATGCTTACCGGTATGGCTATGTCGCCAGCTATAGAAAACCGCTTTCACTGGTATCCTAAATTGTTCGGCAACAGGCAAAGTGCCCGTTCCATCCACTTCCTGGTGATGATTGCTTATTGTATTTTTATCATTATCCATGTAAGTCTGATAGCTGCTACTGGATTGGTGAGAAACATGAACCATATTGTAATGGGAACGGATAATGCAAAAAGCTATACCGGGCTTTATATAGGCATAGCTATTATTTTGGCAACGATTGCTTTTGCCTTTCTGGCTCACTGGCTTTCCTGGAACAGACAACGTTTTCTTCAATCGCTGCAGGCATCGGTTAACGGAAGACTTTGGAGGCTTACCATAAATCGTTTTAAACCTAAAGCCCACTTTCAAAAAAAAGATATTACTTCTTACTTCTGGCTGAATGGGAAAATGCCGGAATCAGCAGCATGGAAAAAAATGGCTGAAAACAATTTTGCAGATTACAAACTTAAGATAGGGGGTTTGGTAGAAAATCCTGTTGAGTTATCGCTGGAAGAATTAAAAGAAATGGGTAAAGAGCAGAACATTACCATGCACCATTGTATCCAGGGCTGGTCGGGCATTGCTGAATGGGGAGGATTATCCCTGAGCAAAATTATAGAGCTTGTGAAACCAGATTCCTCTGTAACAACAGTCGCCTTCTTCTCCTTTGGTGAAGGTTTATATGGCGGTACTTATTACGATACACACACGCTTGACAACTGCATGAAACCTGATTCTATACTTGCCTGGGAGATGAACTATGAACCCTTGTCGCCTGGGCATGGTGCGCCACTGAGGTTGCGGGTTGAAAACCAGTTGGGCTATAAGATGGTAAAATGGATTAGCTCCATTGAATTTGTACAATCAGCTGAAGATTTAGGCAAAGGGTTTGGCGGAAAAAATGAAGATGACGAATATTTCGATTTATTGGCAGATAGTTAGAAACCATAAACGGGATATTCATTATAGAATAATGTAACTACAAAAATAAAATAATACTAAACTAAAAACATTCACCATGAATACCATGACTACTCTTTCGGAGGTTACTAATTTATTAAACGCAAAAGGTTATACTATTGATTTTAATTTAAAAGAAAATTGCCTTGAATGTGGCGGCAACCTTTTAAAAATATTCCCCGATGAATTTATAGTAGATAAGCATTATCGCTTTGAAGGCCAGTCTGACCCTGGTGATGAAGCAATTGTATATGCCATTTCATCTCCAAAATATAATTTAAAAGGAGTATTGGTAAATGGGTATGGTAATTCCAGCAGCAGCATTACAGATGAAATGATAAAGGCGCTGGATGAAAAGAAGGGTGAATAAAAAAATAAAAGGAGCCTTAAAAAATCTGGGGCGGTTAAGGATAAAATAATTACTGACCAATTTTAATAAAAATCATGAAGAAAGTACTTGTTTTTGTAACCACACTAGATGGGAAAATCACCCATTGGGGAGATCCTCATGTAAGAAAATGGTCATCAAAAGAAGATCAGCATTATTATAAAAAAATATGGGATGATTCATCTCTCACTGTAATGGGAAGCAGCACTTTTAATGCTGAACCAATAAAGCCAACTCCTACACATCATTTTATTGTCATGACAAGGACGCCGGCAAAATATAAAGCTCATGAAGTTATTGGCCAGCTTGAATTTACCAATCAATCTCCTGCACAGTTAGTAGCGCATTACGATAAGGAAGGTCTAAAGCAAATGCTTATCGTGGGAGGTGCCCATCTTGCCACTTCTTTTTTTAAAGCACAATTAATAGATGAATTATGGCTGACTTTAGA
>JBDSYV010000141.1:0-11485 GCA_040110925.1 Ferruginibacter sp.
TTATAATGCAGCTAACCTGAACCTTACAACAGCCACTGCTGGAAAAATTGAAGTGATTGTTACAGATATCAATGGCAGGTTGATGCAAAGACAATCAGTACAATTGCAATCCGGTAGTAACCTTGTTGCGTTAAAAGTGTCTACACTTGCACCAGGTTCTTACCAGGTAACGGTGATAAATGCAGATGGAGAAAAAACAAGTATTCGATTTGTAAAACAATAATGTGAATTTATCTTATTAATTAACGAAAAGCTGTTCCCAATCGGGGGCAGCTTTTTTGTTTTATTAAGGTTTGCCGGGATGGATTCGTAGCTAAGCAAAACATATTTGGTCTGTAATGCGTAAAAACTTTAAGCTTTACTTTTCACAAAGTATATTAATCCTAATGGGTTTCTTCCTTTTTAAAGGTTAATTTTGCAGCATGACAAAAGAAAAGTTTCTTGTTTCAGGGTTGATCGAAACTTACTGTCTTGGATTTACGAGTGCAGCCGAAAATATCCTTGTTGAAAATATGGTAACTCTTTACCCTGAGGTAAAAAATGAACTTGAAACAGTAAAGTTTGCAATGAACACGTACATTAAAGGTCGTGAGTTGCAACCGAGTCCACAACTGAAGATGAAGTTGATGACTAATATCTATAGCCAGGAAGCAGAAGTAAAAAAAGAATTTATACCCTTACTCAATAGAATTACTGACCCTTCTCTATTATTGCAAACTGCATTAGCTAATCATTTAGAATTTCCTGCTGAAGATTTTGAAAATCTATATATGCAGCCTCTTCCATCCACAAGGGAAGTTACCAATTTTGCAGTATGGGTAAAGCAAGGGCACGAACCAGAAATGCACGATGATATGACGGAATATATAGCTGTGATGGAAGGCAGCTGTAATATGTATTTTGGCAACGAAAAAAAATCCTATAAGAAGGGGGATATCATTACAATTCCTCCATACCTTCTTCACCATGCAGAAATAACATCTTCAATACCCATGTTTGCGCTGGTGCAAAGGCAGATGCTATAAGGTGAATAACAGGGCAAGTCAATACCAGTTAATTATTGTTTACCCACACCCCATTTTCCTTTAACAAGTTTATCAATTCTTCAACTGCTATTTCACTATCTACATTTTTTTTCATTACTTCTTTACCACGGTATAAAGTAATTTTTCCGGGGCCACTGCCTACATATCCAAAATCGGCATCCGCCATTTCTCCCGGCCCGTTTACAATACATCCCATAATGGCAATCTTCAGCCCTTTAAGGTGGTGCGTTACATTCCTGATCTTTGTTGTGGTTTCCTGCAGATCAAAAAGTGTGCGGCCACAACTTGGGCAACTTATATATTCAGTTTTTGAAATGCGGGTTCTCACAGCCTGTAAAATAGAAAATGAAGTATTGTTTAAAAACTGCTGGTTATTCTTAGCCTGCAGGTAAGTACGCCCACTCACTTTTTTATTTTCCATTTTTGATGGATCATTAATCAGCCATATGCCATCTCCCATGCCATCGAGGAATAACGAACCGGTTTCAATACTGAAGTGAATGAGCTGCTCATCTACAGTTGTATGCATACATTCCGATGCAATAATAACAGGGTGCTTCATGCCTTGCTCAGCCAGCTTAATAAAAAATTTACGAACGGCCTGCACACTATTTTTTCCATTGGCATAAACGCAAAAAACTATTGATGTATTTTCTTTTAGTGCCTGCAATAAATTGTCATAATCATTGCCTGCATCTACAGCCACAAAATTGAGTAGCTCATGATGGATTGTTGCAATTAAAAACTCCTCTCCCTGGTAAAGCGGGAAAACTTTACCATCATCCTTATTATTCTTCCATGTTTTGTGATCACTGATAACATTCAATGTTCCAGGTAATGCGAAATCAATTTTTTTATCCGAAGTATAAATAAAATCTGCAGCGGCATCAGCAATATTCCATTTGTCAGTTTCTGCATTGTATGAGTAACCAATTGCAGTTAAGTCTTCCCGGCTAATGTGGGATGCCAGCATAAAATCCGCCAATACAACAGGAACATTTTTACCACCAATACTAAAAATAGGGGATGAGGTACGACGAGTGTATTCAAAAGGATTGTAAGAAATTTTAAGGTCATCATTTTTGAAAGGCTGACTGTCATAGCCTTCATATCTTTTTACAAGGTCTTTACAAACAGGCACTTCAAATTCTGGATCTTCTGTAAGGCTCACCCTAATTGTATCTCCAATGCCATCCTGCAAAAGGCTGCCAATACCAATGGCAGATTTAATCCTCCCATCTTCGCCATCGCCAGCTTCTGTTACGCCAAGGTGCAACGGGTAGCATTCTCCAAATTCATTATCCATATGATTGATCAACAGGCGGTAGGCCTGAACCATTACGAGGGGATTGCTGCTTTTCATACTCAAAACAACCTGGTGGTAATCCTCACTGCGTGCAATGCGTAAAAATTCCATGGCACTTTCTACCATACCATTTGCTGTATCTCCATACCGGCTCATGATCCTGTCGCTAAGGCTTCCATGATTGGTGCCGATCCGCATTGCAGTGCCATGCGCTTTGCAAATTTTCACGAGGGGAGTAAAGCGTTGTCTAATTCTTTCTATCTCTTCGTTATATTCAGCATCACTATATTCTATTTGTTCGAATTTTTTTTTGTCAACATAGTTGCCGGGATTAACTCTTACTTTCTCTACAATTCTCGCTGCTATTTCTGCTGCATTGGGCGTAAAATGAATATCCGCAACAAGCGGTACAGCATAACCTCTTTTAGTTAATTCGGTTTTTATGTTTTGTAAATTCTCTGCTTCGTTTTTAGAGGGGGCAGTAATGCGAACCAGCTCGGCCCCTGCCTTTATACAGCGAATGGTTTGTTCTACAGTGGCCTGCGTATCCATCGAATCTGTAGTCGTCATTGTTTGCACCCTCACCGGGTTATTGCCACCAATAATAAGATTGCCAATTTGGACCTCTCTTGTTTTCAGTCGCCTGTACCCCGTTATTGAATCGCAATAAAATTGCATGTAAATAATTTTATTATAACATTTTATACTCCAGCAAAGATAATAAAGACTGCACTGGCTGGTAGATATAAGAATTAAGGAAAGGAGAGGTACAAAGCAAAAGGTTACCAGTCTTTCTCAGGCTTTACTACTGATTGTGAATTTACTTTATGCAGTTTATCCTGCAGGTTTTTTTCTTGTTGCATGAGCGCCTTTAATTTTTCTTCGGCATCTTTTTGTGTGAGTTTGGAAGGTTGGGGTTTGGGTTGTTTATCCTCGTCCTTTTTCTTCTCATCTTTATTCTTGTCTTTGTCCTTATCCTTATTGTCTTGTTGGTTTTGCTGCTTTTGCTGTTGTAATGCTCTTTGCAGATTCTGCCGGGCATCCTCATGATTCGGGTTTAACCTCAAGGCATTTTTATAAGCTTCAATACACTCAGGAATTTTTTTATTGTTTTGTAGCACTACGCCTTTATTATAATTGGCATCTGCTTTTTCTAATGGCTTATTCATTCCTGCAATGGCTTTATCATAAGATGCAATGGCTTCATCCATCTTACCTGACTTATACAAAGCATTTCCAAGATTATAATGCGCAGTATTGTTGGCCGCATTTTTTTGAACCACTTTTTCATAAGAAGCTGCTGCAGAAGGAAAGTCATTTTTCTTATAAGATTCATTGCCTTTCTTTATATATTCATTATCTGTTTGCGCAAAAGCTGAAGAACTGAAAATCATCATTGCAATAGCAAGAACAGCAGGTTTAAGTTTCTTTATCTTGTTGCTATCGGGTTTTGGTTTTCTCACTTCGCTGATCATCATCTCCCAGAGCAATAATAGCAGTGCAAGCCCAAGAAAATATTGAAAAAATTTCTGGTAGTTTATTAATGAATCATCTTTAACCGAACGCTGATCCATTGAACTGAACTGGTTATAAAGATTCCTTACAACTTCATCAGTTGATTTAAATAACTGGTATTTGCCATTGCCTTTTTGTGCGATGGATATTAATTCATTTTCATTAAGCCTTGAAATAACAGTGTTGCCCTGGACGTCTTTTTTAAACTGGCCAGTTGTTTCATCCATAATTGGTGCTCCCTGCGGCGAGCCGATGCCAACGGTATAAATCACGATACCATCTGATGCCATTTCAGAAGCAATTTTTACTGCGGCCTCATCATGGTCTTCACCATCACTGATCAAAAGAACAGCTTTGTATTTTTTTTCTTTGGAATTAAAGGAGGAGTAACACATTTTAAGTGCATCTCCTATCACTGTGCCTTGCGTTGGTACTGATTGAGTGCTGGCAGAAGACAAGTACATTTTAGCAGCGCCTGCATCAGCAGTAAGCGGCATTTGCAGGTAAGCCTTACCCGCAAAAACAACGATGCCAATGCGGTTATCTGATAAACGGTCTATTAGTCTTGACAATAATTGTTTTGCCCTGTCAAGCCTTGTCGGGCTGATGTCCTGGGCCAGCATACTTTTACTTACATCCAGAGCTATCATAACATCAATGCCTTTCCGGGAAACGCGGTTTTCACCTGAAGGCATACGCATATTCGCAAGTGCCAGCACAAGTAATCCTAACGAAAGAGAAAGCAGTAAAAATTTTTGAAAATACGACGCCTGTTTATAATGAGACGTAAGTTGCTTTACAAGCAAAGGATCTCCAATGCGCTTGGACGCCTGCTTTTTTTTATACCTTGCCCAAAAAAACATTATGAGCAGCAAAGGGATTAATGCAAGAAGTAGGAGGTACGTAATAAATTGAAATTGGATCATCCACTCTAAATTAATGCTTTACTTCTCTTGTAATGTTAATAAATTAATAAGAATCCATTTATTTTTTCCCTTCAAAAAAACCATAATCTTTTAATATGTCCCTGGTTATATCAAGGCGTACATTACGCATATCAATTTTTTGGTCGGGTGATTTTACAAAGGTTACAAAGAAATAAACATGCCTGTTTTCTTCTATCCAGCCGGTTATCCATCCAATATTGTCTCCGGCTTCATCAAATCCCCAGCCTGTTTTATAACTTAATTTATAAGTAGTATTGTCTTCCTGCGTCATCATTTCCCTCACATTTTGCATAACGGATTTTCTAAAGGGTAATTGGTCAAAATACAAACGCTTCATTAATCCAAGTTGTTCATCGGGAGAAATTTTTAACTGGTTATTAAGCCAGAATGAATCAACGGGGCCACTGATGTTATGATTACCATATCCAATGCTATCAATCCATTCCTGCAAAGTATCCTTTCCAATACGCCTTGCAAGCTCCTGGTACCAGGCCACATTGCTCACTTTAAAAGCCTCTTTCATATCCATATCCTTATTCCAGTCTTTGTTCCAGCGCTTTATCCCATCCCATTTAATAATCATTTTATCAGATGGGGCTACACCTGTTTGCAGGCCGATCAGCGAATTGACAATTTTAAATGTACTTGCAGGCGTAAAACGTTGTGTATCCAATGCCATATTATAAACCGTTACTTTACCGTCAGCATTATTAAGCATCGTAAAACAACCTTCTACATTTTTAGCATCAAAATATTTTTTTAAGTCATTATCAATTTTTGCGCTGTTTACCGAACAGGCCGTTAAAAAAAAACTACAGATAAGTAATAAGGGAAATAGATTTTTTTTATGGAAAATTGTCATGTGAGTTAGTTTAAGGCAATAAATATTTTATTTTTTTTCAAGGTGCATTGCGGTGGCATCCAGCGCTTCATAAAAGTCTTTTCCAAATTTGCGGGTAAGGGGTTCTTTTAAAAATTGATAGACGGGAACTTTTAATTTTTTACCCAGAGCGCAGGCTGCCTTGCAATTATCTTCCCTTGGTTCGTAATTGGCAAATTCAGTAACCCCATCCTTACTTTTTGTAACTATAACCGGAAATAAATGGCAGCTGATGGGTTTTTTCCATTTTACTTTACCATCCATGTATGCCTGCTCTATACCACATTTTACAATGCCATTTTTATCGCGGATGCCGTACACACAAACCTTGCTGTCAATTGTAGGCGTTACCCATCCAAATTCTTTGTGATAAACATACCTGCCCTGCCGGTTTATTTCATCCACACTTTCTTTATCCAAATAGGGGAGTACTGCATCAAAAACCTCATCAATATTTTTCAATTCTTTTTTATCCAGTGGGGCACCAGCATCTCCATCTACACAACAGGCCCCTTTACATGCGTGAAGGTCGCAAACAAATTGCGCCTTAATCAATTCATCACTTACCAGTACATTATCAATTGCAATCATCCAGCAAAAATACATAAAGTTTAACGTTAGCCTCCTGCTGTAAAAGGCAGATGGAAACATTTGTAAAAACTTTAATTATTCCAGCGAAAACTATTGATAAGATGATTGATATCTGCCTGTAAAAAATCCTGGACTGGCTTTAGCGAATCCGCATTTGGAGTTGTGTCGAAATATAAAGCTCCCCTGATGAAGTTTGCAGTTGTATCGCTCAGGAAAAACTGGCTGGCAGTAGCAGCATTACCACCTACCTTGAACATAATACCTGTAATGCCATTGTTGGTGTGAAAAAGACTGTCTTTTATGAAAGAGGCTACAGATTCATTTTTATTAGTAAGATTAAAAGCATCATTCACCATTTTATCAAAACGGTTTGTTGCAAGTGAATCTTTATAATTTCCATTAACCTGCTTTACTTTGTATAAAGCATTGCCGCCAATTTTTTTGTAACTTAAAAAAACACGTGCGCCAAATTGTGAAAAATCTACATTGATCCAATATGGACTCTCAGGATTATCATCAAAATAAGTGCTATCCTTCACTATAGCTGCATATACAGGGTATTCAAAGCTGTAAGGAAAACCAGGCTTGTTAAACACCTGGTAACTATGAGTGGGTAATGGGATATGGAAATAGCCTTTCTTGCGGGAAGTATAATCACTGTTACAGGACATTACGATAAAAATTGCAGTAAGAAAAACGAGGAATAATCTCATAAACTAAGCTTCTTGAAGTTTTATGGTCACCTTTATTTTATCAATCCTGTTTTTCTTGATCTCGAGGGGAATAAAAGTAAAATCACCGCTCACAAGCACTTCGTTAACCTGCGGAAATTCTCCGGCAATTTCCAACAGTAGCCCCGCCATTGAATCACTTTCTCCCCTGATGCCATCAAATGTATCTGCAGGAAGTCTCATTGCTTTGCAGGCATCATTTATCATCAATCTGCCTTCAAAAACATAATTGTAATCATCCAGTTTCTTATTGATGCTTTCTTCATCATCAAATTCATCTTTTATTTCTCCAATTACTTCTTCCATTATATCCTCAAGGGTTACTATGCCTGATGTACCTCCAAACTCATCTACTACAATTGCAAAGTGGATTCTTTTATTCCTGAATTCCTGCAAAAGATCATCAATCAGTTTTTGCTCATGTACAAAAAAAGCAGGCCTTATCAATGAATGCCAGTCAAAATCAGGCTGATTACCAAGGTGAGGCAGTAGGTCCTTTGTGTGCAGCATTCCAGCTATTTCATCAAGGCTTGCTTTAAAAACCGGTAAACGTGAATAATGTAACTCCTCAATTTTTTTTACAAGGTTTTCAAAGCTACAATTATAGCCAATGCCATTAACATCAAGCCTGGTGCGCATAATTTGCTTTACTTCAATATCGCCAAATTTGCGGATGCCTTTCAGGATTTGCTTTTCCTCATCACTGGCTTCATGATCGGGCAGAAGGTCAATGGCATAATCAAGATTTCGTTTATCAATACCCGGATTATCTGTAGAAAGCCTTGATTCAATCCTATCATTAAATTTTACAACCCTCCGGCTAAAGCTGTAAAAAATACTACTGAATATTTCAATGGTTAAAGAGGCTGTGGAGGCAAACCATAGTTTATGATGAGTGGCCCATACTTTGGGCAGCACTTCTACAAAAAGCACTAATAAAAAGGAAATAGATAAAACCTTTACCAGGAATTTCAACCAGATACTTATGTCAACCTGTTGCATCCAGTCATCTATTAATAAACTGCTGATAAGAATGGCCCCGATATTAGCAAATACATTGGTGATTAATAGCGATGCAAGTAATGTTTTAGGATGCTCCATGAGGTGGGCAATACGTCGGAAAGATGGTTGCCGCCTGGTTTTTAATATATTAATTTCCTTAGGCGTCAAAGAAAAAAAAGCTATCTCGCTACCAGCAACTAAAAATGAAAGAATAAATAACAGCACGGCCAGAAAAATGAGCACGGTAACACCACCAATACCAATTAGTAAGAAGGGAAAAATGCCGGTTTCTAATACCGAATGATAATCCAAGGCAATTAATTTAAATGAAAAATACTGCTCTTATAGTTAGGAGAGCATTTAAAATGGTAATCGTTCAGCACCCGGCTCCTCTGGCTGGGCAGGTGGTATTTCACCATGTTCTGGATGTTCTATATTTTCTAGGCCATGAGGTCCTGCACCTGCCTCACTCCTTTTATCCAGCATAATCAGGTTATCACCTACAACCTCGGTGGCAAATTTTTTATTGCCTTCTTTATCTTCCCAACTGCGGGTTTTCAGGCGACCTTCTATATAAACAAGACTACCCCTGTGCAGGTATTTTTGTGCCAGCTCTGCAAGACCTCTCCACAATACCACCGTATGCCATTCTGTTTGGGATATTAATTTTCCGCTTCTGTCTTTATACGTTTCCGTAGTAGCAAGTGAAAATTTTGCTACAGCAATATTTCCTTCCAGGAATTGTATATCCGGGTCCTTACCAAGGTTTCCGATTAGCATTACCCTATTTACGCCTCTCATAATTTTTCTGTTTATTAATGGTATTGTTTATTCTTTGCATATACAGAATTAAAGATAAGATTTTTTATTATTTGTAGGTCGCACCATTTTGAGGTAAAACCCCTGTTATAAAGGGAAATCATCCAGGTAATGCCTTATCATACGTGGGAAAGCAATTTTTTCCAGCTGAAATTTATCAGCTGAAATGGAATGGTCTATTAAAGGAAATTGTTTCACACTAAGTTTTACAAAATAGCCATAGATAGTTTGGTGCGTAAGTACTTGTTGGTATGTTTTGGAACTATGTGTTACAACAAAGCCTTTCCCAAGTAATGATTGCATTTTTTTGCGTCTGAGAATTTGTAAGGGATTTATGTTTCCATCGGCTTCTACCAATAAAAATTCATTTAAGTTTTGCCAGATGTCTTTTTTGTTGCGATGAAATACCATTATTTTGTCTTCTTTCTGCAAGATGAAATAATAGAACCACCGCTCTGTCTTTTTTATTTTTTTTGATTTAAAAGGTAATTGGTTTACCAAATTTTTTTTGAATGCACAACAATATGGTTGTAATAAACACTGGTCACATAAGGGCTGGCGTGGTTTACAAATGACGGCCCCAAAATCCATGATGGCCTGGTTGTACAGGGCAGGCGCCTTTTTATCGAGAAGTTTTTCAGCAAGCAATTCAAGTTGTTTTCTGCCTTCTGAGGAATCAATAGCAGTATGAATGCAAAAAAACCGGGACAGAACCCTGGATACATTGCCATCTAAAACTGCATGAGGTTTATTAAACGCAAAAGAAGCAATTGCCGCAGCTGTATAAGGGCCTATGCCTTTTAATTTTAATAGCTCATCATAATGCGAGGGAAATTTACCAGCATAATTTGCGGCTATGTTTTTTGCTGTAATGATTAAGTTCCTGCATCGGCTATAATAACCTAATCCTTCCCATAATTTGAAAATTTCCTGCTCGGGTGCGGCAGCTAATTGCCCAATACTGGGGTATTTTTCTACAAAGTTTTTATAGTAGCCAAGTCCCTGGCTTACCTGGGTTTGCTGAAGTATAATCTCACTAAGCCAAATTTTGTAAGGATCCTTCTCAGATTTCCATGGCATGTTCCTTGTATTTTCAATTGAGTGCCAATGCAATAGAATTGTGGTAAAATGATGATGTTTTGATTTTAAAACCATTCTTTAGAAAAATTTAATTTGAAATGGACTGAGTATCACCTTTTTACTTGTTATTTCAAACAACTTTGAGTAATTTACTTTTCAAAATTCGTGGATATGAGAAAAGCAGACCTTATCAATAGAATTTCTGACAAAACCGGTATACCAAAGGTAGATGTATTGGTTACGCTGGAAACCATGTTTAAAGAAATTAAGTCAACGCTTGCAAGCGGTGAAAACTTATATGTACGAGGTTTTGGAAGCTTTATCATTAAAAAAAGAGCTGCTAAAATAGGTCGCAATATTAAAAAAAATGTAGCAGTTTCCATTCCTGAACATTTTATTCCAGCCTTTAAGCCAGCAAAAGAATTTGTGCAGGAAATTAAAACTTCGCCAAATGTAAATGAGGCTCCCGAACTTGATGAAGAACACGAAGCATAGTGTACCTTTGCCCTCTTAATTTTTTGTATTGAAAAAACCCCTTTTTGTAGCCATTGGAGGCATTATCCTGGTTATTATTCTTTTTTTTGGCTTTAGTAACGCCGGTCCTAAAAAGGCTGTATCGTCCATTAAAACGGTTGAGTCTCTGTTTAATGTCAAAGATTATATTGATTCTTCTAAACGGGCACTTTCAGCTTCACAGACCATAGTAATGGCCTCACTTGAGAATAATGTTAAACGCGGCGATGTACAAAGCCAGCAGGTAGCTTCCTATATTTCACTTGCAAATTTTTGGAAAGACAGCGGCAAATTATTTGAGCCCTACGCATTTTATATCGCTGAAGCAGCTAAGTTGGAAAATTCAGAAAAAAAGCTCACCTTCGCAGCCCAAATATTTTTAAACAACCTGCGGTGGGAGAAAGATGCGGTAAAATTGAAGTGGGAAACAGATCAAGCCATAAGCTTATTTGAAAAAGCACTTGAGCTGAATCCTGGCAATCCCGATTTAAAAATAGGATTGGGGAGTTCTTATATTTTTGGCAGGGGGGGAAGTGGAAATCCTCAGGAAACAATGAAAGGTATCCAGACTTTGCTTTCCGTGGTAAGAGAAGACTCAACAAATATGAAAGCACAGATGATGCTTGGTATTGGTGGATTCGTTTCGGGGCAGTATGATAAAGCTATTGAGCGTTTGCAAAAAGTAGTCATTGCTCAGCCCCAGAACCTTGAAGCTGTTGCTTTTCTTGCTGATACTTATGCTTCAAAAGGCGATAAGACGGAAGCACTCAAATGGTATAACATCAGCAAAAGGCTGGTCAATGACCCTCATTACAGCAAGGAGGTTGATGAGCGGGTCAAGATGCTTAAATGAAAAATAGTATAACAACATATTTTTAAAAATTATTAATCAACAAAAAAGACTTTATATGCCTTGTGGTAAAAAGAGAAAACGTCATAAAATTGCTACTCACAAGCGTAAAAAACGTTTGAGAAAGAATCGTCATAAGAAGAAATAATTTCTTTTTATAATTCATGCTGCAATCTTCACGCAGCATTGCAACCATTGCATGATA
>JBDSYV010000142.1:0-22140 GCA_040110925.1 Ferruginibacter sp.
AATGTTACAGGCTCAGTACAGGTTTAGCCTTACCAAAGATGTTTTAAAAGACAATATTCTTTATTCTTTAGGAATAGCTCAAAATATTGGAAGAGAAAAACCTATGGTTGTACCTCCTCCACCACCACCAGTTATTTTAGATCGTGATGGAGATGGTGTTCCCGATGCAGATGACAGGTGTCCTGACACACCAGGTCTGGCTTCATTACAAGGATGCCCAGACAGAGATGGAGACGGCATTGCTGATATTGATGATAAATGTCCCGATGTAGCCGGTATAGCTAAATACCAGGGTTGTCCTATTCCTGATACTGATGGTGATGGAATTAATGATGAATTGGATAAATGTCCTACTGTAAAAGGTGTGGCCCGTTACCAGGGTTGCCCTATTCCTGATACAGATGGAGATGGTGTAAATGATGAAGAAGATAAATGCCCAACCCGTCCTGGTCCGGCAAGCAACCAAGGTTGTCCTATTATAGCTAAAGAAGTAATTGAAAAAATAAACTTCGCCGCTAAGAATGTATTTTTTGCAACAGCGAGCTACAAATTATTACCAAAGTCGTTTAAATCCTTGAATGAAGTTGCCGCAATCATGAAATCTGATGAATCATTAATGCTGGACATTGATGGTCATACCGATAGTCAGGGATCAGACGAATATAATCATACTCTTTCTCATAACCGTGCAAAGGCAGTTGCAGATTACCTTGTGAGCCAGGGTGTATCAGAAAGCCGCTTTAAAATAACTGGTTATGGCGAAGAAAGACCAGTTGCTGACAATAATACAGTAGCAGGCCGTGCTAAAAACAGAAGAACTGAAATGACAGTTAGAAATTTCTAATACAAAATACATTTAAATGAAAAAACCCCGGAATTTCCGGGGTTTTTCATTGCTTAAAAATTAAAGAATGTTATAGCGAAAACTGAAATCATGCATCAACCAGGGATACTTTACCATAATCATTTATTTCGTTATAAAGAGTATCTCTTTCTATAGGTTGTCGTTTTGCTTGTTTTATCAATGTTACAAGTTCTTCGGTACTCATAGTTGGAGCTTGTTCTTCACTACCAGCCATGGAATATATTTTAGTTGAGTCATCGATGGTACCATCTATATCATTTACACCAAAGGCAAGGGATAGCTGGGCATTTTGCCTGCCCAGCATGGGCCAGTATGCCTTTAAATGTGTGAAATTATCCAGATATATACGTGCTATCGCATACATGCGCATATCCTCCGTGATAGTTGATTCAGTGATATAACTCATATCATTATTTGAATTCCTAAATTTCAACGGAATGAAAGTATTGAATCCACCTGTTTCATCCTGCAGGTCACGAAGTTTACGCATGTGGTCAATTCGATGCTTATATTCCTCTATATGGCCATAGAGCATTGTGGCATTGGTATGCATGCCTAGCAAGTGTGCGGTTTTATGTATATGCAGCCAGCCTTCGCCTGTTACTTTATCTGCACAAATTTTTTCACGTATTTCAGGATGAAAGATTTCTGCGCCTCCCCCAGGTAATGATTGCAGGCCCGCTTGTTTTAATTTTTGCATGCCATCTTCTACACTCAGCTTAGCTTTCCTGAACATATAATCCAGTTCAACAGCCGTAAATCCTTTAATATGCAAGCCTGGCCGGTGTGCATGAATCTTCTGAATAAGTTCAATAAAATATTCAAGATTCATTTTAGGATGTACACCACCCACAATATGAACTTCAGTTATTGGCTTGCCATCATAGGTTTTTACAATATCAAGCATTTGGTCAATGCTAAGTTCCCATCCTTCTTCTTTGTGTGCATAGAGCCGGGAATAGGAACAAAATTTGCAACTGAATACACAGACATTAGTAGGTTCAATATGAAAATTGCGGTTGAAATAAGTTTTTTGTCCATGAATTTTTTCCCTGATATAATTGGCAAGAGAGCCAACAAAACCTATGCTGCCTTTTTCAAAAAGTACAAGGCAGTCTTCATCACTTATCCGCTCAGCTATACTTACTTTCTGGGCAATACTTTTCAAGTCTTTACTTTCTTCGGCCTCTATAATATTTGTTAACAATTTTATATTTTATGCAAATTTACGATGCTAAAATTTGTGAAATTGCTAAATAAACAAAATAATCATTTTCGAAAATCCAGGCTTGTTTATAGTCAATGTGGAATAAATGTATATCTTCCAAGTGTCAATTAAAACCACGCTATATGAGTATTAAGTTTCGGCTTACTTTAATGAGTTTTTTGCAATTTTTTGTTTGGGGTGCATGGTTGATAACCATCGCAACATATTTTTTTACAAATGATATGGGGACCGGGGTTCAGTTTGGTGCAATATTCTCTACACTAGCACTTTCTTCTCTTTTCATGCCAGCCATTACTGGTATAATTGCAGATAAATGGGTAGATGCTGAAAAACTTTATGGGATACTCCATATTCTTTATGGAATTATTTTATTCTATGTTCCCCAGGTGCATGATGCCGATAAATTATATTACGTGATTTTTGCTGCCATGATATGCTATATGCCTACAATATCATTATCCAATTCAATTGCGTATAATATTTTAAAGAATAATAATTATGATGTAGTAAAAGTATTTCCACCCATTCGTGTTTGGGGAACTATTGGTTTTATCGTTGCGATGTGGGTAACAAATCTTTCCGGAAGCAAAGCCAATGCTAACCAGTTTTTAATTGCTGGAGTAATGGCAATTGTATTGGGTATTTATTCTTTTACGCTACCAAAATGTCCACCTCAAAAATCAATATCTAAAAATGCATCGTTTATAGAACAGTTGGGTTTAAGTGCATTTAAGCTTTTTGCCAATTATAAAACTGCTTTATTCTTTATTTTCTCAATGTTCTTAGGAGCTGCCTTGCAGTTAACTAATATGTATGGCGATACCTTTCTGGATGATTTTAAAAAGATACCGGAATATGCTGATTCATTTGTAGTAAAGTATTCTACTATCATCATGTCTATTTCACAAATTTCTGAGACACTTTTTATTCTCACTATTCCATTTTTCCTTAAGCGTTTTGGAATTAAAAAAGTTATGTTGTTCTCTATGTTAGCGTGGGTATTGCGTTTTGGCTTATTTGCTTATGGAAATCCAATGGATGGCTTATGGATGATTATTTTTTCCTGTATAGTTTATGGGATGGCTTTTGATTTCTTTAATATTTCAGGATCTCTTTTTATTGAAACCACAACAGACTCCTCTATAAGATCCAGTGCACAAGGATTATTTATGATGATGACAAATGGGGTAGGTGCTTACATGGGAAGTAAAGTGAGTGGATTTGTGATTGATAAATATTTTACTTCAGGCCAAGGCAATAAAGACTGGCATAATATCTGGCTCTCTTTTGCGGTATATGCCTTAGTAATTGCTATATTGTTTTTATTATTGTTTAAACATAAGCATGATCCCAATGCCATTAAAACTATTCATCCAGAACCCATTCTGCCAATTGATTAAGAAATTAAAATTTTATGTATAAAATTAAACCCCCTGCTTTTCAACAGGGGGTTTTGGTCAATTTGCTGATTCCGATTATTTCAGCGCTTCAATCTTTTTTACAAAGTTTGCTTTTGGTTGTGCGCCTACCAGTTTATCTACTACCTGCCCGTTTTTTACAAACAGGATTGCAGGGATACTGGTGATACCATAATTCATGGAAACCTGCGGATTGTGATCCACATTTACCTTTCCAATTTTCACTTTACCATCGTATTCTTTTGATAGCTCTTCTATAACAGGTCCTATTGCACGGCAAGGGCCACACCATTCTGCCCAAAAATCTATAACGGATAATTGAGAAGAGTCAAGTACTTCTGTTTGAAAATTTGCGTCTGTGAATTCAAGTGCCATAACTATTAATTTAATTTTTTAAGCTTTTACTTTACCTAAGTATGCAAATTTACAGCCATAAAAGTGATATGCCATTCCTTACATATCCACAATCAAAATGTCAGTGTGAATGTGCGATTAATATCTGTTTAAGCAATAATAACAGCCACTTTACCCAGTTCATAGTGATTTAGAAAATCCGCCATTTCTTCATTCATGGTAAATCCTTTTTCAAGGCTGTACATACTTATCTTTAATTTATGCTCCATATCTGAAATATTAAATTTTACTGAGGTCTTACCGGGGTTTGCCTGCATATTACTATCAATAAAATTTATAAAGTCTTCATCTAAAAATTCAGGGGCTACATCAATTATCAATTGCTTAGTGAGAGAAGTTTTAACAGTTTCTAATAGATGTAGTTTGGAAACTTTGAATTCATATTGCTCTGTATTATACCTGCTTTTAAATGTTCCTTCCAGCATTACAATTAGTCCTTTTTCCAGGTAATTAGAAAACTTTACATAATCCTCTCCAAATAAGGCAAATTCAGATTTACCCGTAAAATCCTCAAGGTGAAGTATACCAAAATTTTTGCCGTTTTTAGTAACCCTGTGCTGAGCATCTGTAACCAGCCCCGCCAGCCGGAAACTCCTGGAAGTGTAAGCTGTATCAATTCCTTTCCTTACTTCTTCAAATTCGGCTAGGGGTACAATATTATAATGAGTAAGTTCAAATTTAAAATTATCAAGTGGGTGGCCACTCATATACATACCCGTAACATCCCTTTCGAAATCCAGCTTTTCAATTAACTGCCATGGCTCGCAGGGTGATAATTTTGGAGCCATAATTTCTGGCATTTGTAAGTCGCCAAATAGTGTATTAGCAGTATTTGCTGATTGTGATTGGAAGATGGCCCCGAATTTTAGCACTTTCTCCAGGCCAATAGCATCTCCAGGCGCCTGGTAGAAATATTGGGCCCTATGCCATTCCTTAAAACAATCAAATGCGCCAGCGTAAATAAGGCATTCAAGTGATTTTTTATTTACAGATTTAAGGTTTACACGCTTAACAAGGTCGAAAATATTTTTATAGGGCCCGTGCTTCTTTCTTTCCTCAATAATATTTTCAATGGCATTTTCCCCTACGCCCTTCATGCCACTGAATCCAAAGCGGATTTGACCTTGTTTATTTACAGCAAAACCATTTTGAGATTCATTAATATCAGGCCCAAGCACATTTAATCCCATGCGTTTGCACTCTTCCATAAAAAAGGTAATCTTTTCAATGCTTCCTGCATGATTAAGCACAGCGGCCATATATTCACTAGGGTAATGTGCTTTTAAATATGCAGTCTGGTAAGCTACAAATGCATAACAGGTGGCATGTGATTTATTAAAGGCATATTGAGCAAAAGCTTCCCAATCTATCCAGATCTTTTCAAGGATTTTTTTATCATGGCCCTTAGCTGTTGCGCCTTCTATAAAAGTTCCTTTCATTTTATCCAGGGTCTTTCTATCTTTCTTTCCCATGGCTTTCCGAAGAATATCTGCCTGACCTTTTGAAAAACCACCAAGCTTTTGAGAAAGCAACATCACCTGCTCCTGGTAAACTGTAATGCCGTAAGTTTCTTCAAGGTATTCCTGCATATCCGGCAGATCGTAGGTAACCAGGTCACGTCCATGTTTGCGGGCAACAAACTTTGGAATATATGCCATTGGACCTGGCCGATACAAAGCATTCATGGCAATAAGATCATCAAACTTATCTGGCTTTAATTCACGAAGGTATTTTTGCATGCCGGCGCTTTCAAACTGGAACGTAGCATTCGTATCGCCCTGCTGGTAAAGCTTGTAAGTTATTTCATCATCCAGGGGAATTTCATCAATTTCAATATCAATATCATAATTCTGTTTGATAAGGGCTAATGCTGTTTTTAAAATGCTAAGGGTTTTAAGGCCAAGAAAATCCATTTTAATAACGCCCGCTTCTTCAATGGAACCACCTTCAATCTGTGTCATCCAAAGTGTTGATTCCTTGGATATAGCCACAGGTAAAAGTTCCGTAAGATCCTTAGGGGCAATAATGATAGCAGATGCATGGATACCGGTATTTCTAACTGAACCTTCAAGAATTTCTGCCTCATGAAGAATTTTGCTGTTTAGGTCTGTGCCTGCGTAAAGCTTTCTCAGCTTCTTCACATTTTCAATATCTTCTCCCTGTAATTGTTCTTTCTCTTCCAGCGATTTTTCGCCTGCTGAGCCTGTCGAAGCATTGGCTTCTTTAATTGTAAATGGGGCATGCAATAACCGTTTGAGATTAATACCTGGCCTTTCCGGTACAAGCTTGGATATTGCCCTGCTTTCTGTAATAGGAAGGTCCATAACACGGGCAACATCTGCAATGCTGGATTTGGCTGCCATAGTGCCATAGGTAATAATCTGTGCCACCTGGTTTTTGCCGTATTTGCCCACAACGTAATCCAAAACTTTCTGTCGCCCGTCATCATCAAAATCGGTATCTATATCCGGCATTGATTTACGTTCTGGATTTAAAAACCGCTCGAACAGTAGGTTGTATTTTATCGGGTCAATGTTGGTAATGCCATTACAATAGGCCACCGCACTGCCTGCTGCAGAACCACGACCCGGACCTATAAAAACTCCCATATCACGACCGGCTTTGATGAAGTCAGCCACAATAAGAAAATATCCGGCAAAGCCCATATCCTTTATTACACCCAACTCAAACCTTAGTCTTTCTTCAGCCTCGGGACTCAAGATCTTATAACGCTCTTTTGCACCGCTCCAGGTAAGGTGTTCCAGGTATTCATCCTGCGATTTATAATTGGCTGGAACTTCAAAGAAGGGTAAGAGTATTTCCCTCTTCAAATCAAGCAGATCAATTTTATCTACAATTTCATTTGTGTTATCAATGGCAAAAGGAATGTCTGCAAAAACCTTAGACATCTCTTCAGTGGTTTTTAAAAAAAACTGGTCATTAGGAAAAGCAAAGCGTTTGTTTTTTGCAGATACATCATCATCGGTAAATTCACGCAAGGCAGGTGTACTCTGCTTTTCACCCGTGTTAATGCATAAGAGAATATCGTGTGCATTAAAATCTTTCTGATCCACATAATGGCTATCGTTACTGGCAATAACCTTTACATTGTATTTTTTTGCAAATCTCAGTAATACCTCGTTTACCTTTTCCTGCTCAGGCATACCATGCCGTTGCAGTTCAATGTAATAATCCTGCTGGAAAATATTCAGCCACCATTTAAATTCATTTTCACCTTCTTCTTCTCCTTTTTTTAAAATGGTTTGCGGCACCAGGGCTCCAAGGCAACAGGTAGTTGCTATCAGTCCTTCATGGTATTTATGAATCAGCGTTTTATCTATGCGGGGATATTTACTGTACATCCCTTCTATGTATCCTAAGGAGGTAAGCTTTACCAGGTTCTTGTAGCCCTGATCATTTTTTGCTAGTAATATCTGGTGATGACGTGGGTCTTTTTCTTCTTTACTAAAAGTTTTACGGGTGCGGTCCTGGGTAATATAAAACTCACAACCTACAATGGGTTTTACCTTCAGGCTTCCATCTGCATTTTTATGATTATAAGCTTCCTTTACAAATTCAAATACGCCAAACATATTTCCATGATCGCTAATAGCAAGGGCAGGCATGCCATCTGCAATGGCTTTTTTATAAAGGCCTTTAATAGAAGCAGCGCCATCTAATAGAGAGTATTGGGTGTGAACATGTAAATGAGAGAATTTCATAGCGCTTAACAAATATTTTAAATGTTCATATCATATTGAATAAGGCGTGAATAAAGGTTTCTGGCATAGATTTTTTTTAATATCCTCATACCGGATACAACCAAGATTTCCTTAAAAATTGATGATAGAATGCAAATATCGTGAACAATCAGAAACAAGCCGGGAAGCTTTTTCCACAAGGATGATTTTTGTAATATCATAAAATATGTGCAAATGGTTGTAAGTTTTGCACATTCCCCCTATCTTCGCCCGGCTTTCGGGCAATAATTTTCAATATTAGTTTGTAGGACAGGAATCATTAGACAGGAAAAAAACAACAGAAAATCAACGACTACCAGGAGCTCAGATAACACAAGTCTTAGGTCGTACATACGTCTAAATCAAAATTTTACGTATGAAAAACTTATTCCTTGTTGCTTTTTTTTGCAGCATTTTTTCAGCATCATTTACCAGTGCAATTGCACAACCTTCTTTAAAATTTATTAATGGGGTCAATTTTGGGAACGAAAATATTTCCTCTCCAGAATTAATTAGCCCTGCATTGTCACCGGCATCTACACTTTTTTCTGTTTCAAAACCGATTATCAGTTTTGCTACTGAGAAATGTAGTAAAATCCAGTTTAAATATGCACTTCTTTTAAACAAGGAAGTGGAAGCCATTGTAAATCTTAACCTGTTTGGTTTTATTGAGGAGTGGTGGAATACTAAATACCGTTATGGCGGCACATCAAAGAAAGGTATTGACTGCAGTGCATTTACTGGCCTCCTGATGAGTTGTGTATATGCTGTAAGAATGCCACGAACAGCAAAGCAACAATATGCCGAAACACAGCGTGTTAATAAAGAGGAATTGACCGAAGGTGACTTGGTTTTTTTTAATACAAAGAGAGGAGTAAGTCATGTGGGTGCTTACCTTGGCGATGGATACTTTGTACATGCAAGTTCAAGTAATGGTGTTACAATCAATAATCTTGATGAAGAATATTATAGCAAGAGGTATATTGGTGCAGGCAGGGTTAATTTTACCAGTGACAACATGAGTAAATTATAGCGGTTAATAAATATGGTTTCATAAATAACCCTCCTTACGGGGGTTTTTTTATATTTACTTCTTAAACTACCGAATATGAAAATAAAATCTTTTCAATCATTATTATTTGTTTTGTTTTTTACACTCCAGGTAAAATCACAGGAATGTGAAGTTGCCTTAGCCTCCATTAAGGGTAATTATGAGGGAGAGTGTAAGAATGGAAAAGCTGAGGGCCAGGGAAAGTCAGCGGGAACAGATACATACGAGGGCATATTTAAAGCCGGATTACCAAATGGGCCGGGAAAATATATCTGGAATAATGGCAATATATTTTCTGGTAATTGGGTAAAAGGGAGCAAACAAGGCCAGGGTGTTTTGATATACAAAACTGCTTCTAATACCGATAGTACTGTGGAGGGTTTCTGGAAAAAAGATAAATATATGGGCCTCTATGAAGAGCCTTACAGGGTAATAAGAAAAAGCGTTCACGTTACAAGTCTGCAGGCCAGAAAAGTAAACAGCAGCCAGAAACAGGTAGAAATTTACCTGGACAGTGAAACCGGTAAAGGTTATAGTGGTGTTGCACGTAATCCTGTGTTGACTGATGTTTCCATATTAAATGGAAGTTATGTTAAGCTAACACAACTTCCAAATATGGGGAAGAAGGTTGTTTATATAATGGAAGAAATAACCTTTCCATTCAAGGGCCTATTTACAGTTGACAATGATGTTTTTGAAATAGAATTTCTTGAACCTGGTAAATGGACTGTTGAAGTTAGGATGTCTTTTTAGAATTTACTGGTTACATAAAAATTGCTGTCAATCAGGAATTTTGTTTGGTCATAGTCTTTACCAACCTTTAGGCGCTTCCAGGAGGTAGCTACCTTTATCCACTGAAATGTAAGGCCGTCCAGGCTTATTTTCAGTGGCATATCAAATCCTTCAACCACATTTGACCAGCGATACAATAATTTTTTGCCGTCAAGTTTATATTCCAATACCGGAACTTTGCTAGTGCGTAAATACTGGTCAAATATTTTAGATAATTTTTTACCGGATTTTTTTTCCAAGTATGTTTCCACCTGTTGTGTAGTTACCGTTTGGTGATAAAAATCTTTATTCAGACCCCTGAGTATGCTCCTGAACTTTTCATCATCATTTATTATCTGTCTTATGATATGCAGCATATTACCGGCTTTATAATACATATCGCCGCTACCTTCTTTATTTACTCCATAAGGGCCAATAATTGGTATATCATTGCTGATAAGTTTACGGGTGCCCTGCACATAAGCATTACCTGCCACCTGGCCAAAATAATAACCGGTAAACAAAGTTTCGCTGTAGTTGGTAAATCCTTCATGCACCCACATATCAGCAATATCATTTGTAGTAATGTTATTGGCGAACCATTCATGACCGCTTTCATGCACAATAATAAAATCCCATTTCAATCCCCAACCAGTTCCGGATAAGTCCCTGCCTGAATACCCCATTTTAAAACCATTGCCATAGGCAATAGCGCTTTGGTGTTCCATGCCAAGGTGAGGCGCCTCTACTAGCTTATAACCATCTTCATAAAAAGGATAAGGACCAAACCAGTGTTCAAATGCTTTCATCATTTTAGGTGCATCTTTAAATTGATATTTGGCTTTTTCCAGATCATAAGTTAACACCCAGTAATCCATATCCAGCTTACCTTTTTCACCATTATATACTTCGGAAAAATGACTGTACTTCCCGATGTAAGGCACAATATTATAATTGTTGATCGGATTTTTTACACTCCAGGTATATGTTGTTGTACTATTATTATTTTTTGTGGTTGATATCATCCTTCCATTACCTACAGCTATGAGACTATCAGGCACAATGATATGCAGCGTGGCGCCACTGTCAGGTTTATCTGATTGAATGTCTTTACATGGATACCAAACACTGGCACCAAGCCCCTGGCAGGCAACGCTCATCCATGGATTGCCATCTTGATCTTTTTTCCATATCCATCCTCCATCCCATGGTGGGCGCTTTGCTTCTACAGGCTTTCCATGAAAATAAAGGGTAACAAAATTTTCCTGTGGTTTAATTTTGTACATCCTATTAGTATCCCTAAGCATTACCCAATACACATTTCCATCTCTTGTAAAATTATACCGGCCATTGTTATTCACTACGCTATCAAGTATCATAGGTTCTTGTAAATCTACTTGCATAAGATTTGCGCCATTATCATAAAACCGCATCCGGTTATTGCCCTTAATGGTTTTTGATTCAAAATCAGGCTGAACAGTGATGTCATAATGCAGTACATCCCATTTTTGGCGAAAAGGTCCATTCATTCCTCGCAGGCTATCCTTCTTTGTAAAAATGTCTTTTTTACTGCCCAACTGTCCCTTTGCCGAGCCTGAACTAATGATAATGGAAATGAAAATCCATATAAAATATTTCAACATAAATGATGCTTGTTTTAATTGCTTAAATTTAGATTTATTAGCAATACGGGTTTTAATAAAATTATAAATGGTTATCTATTGCCAATTGTTGGTTGTTGATTGTTTATTGCTAATTGTTTATTGCCAATTGTCTACATATGGTTAGTTATAAATATTCTCCTTGGCCTTTATTGATATTCTTTTTTTTCACTGCTTGCTCATCACATAAGCATCCGGAAAAAAAAATATTTCGTTACAATGAAACAAGCGGTATTGCTTCACTTGACCCGGCATTTGCAAAAAATCAATCTATCATGTGGGCCATACACCAGTTGTATAATACACTTGTAGAAGTAGATGAGAACCTGCAAATAAAACCCTCTCTCGCTACCCACTGGGAATTTACCAATGATAACCGAACCATTAATTTTTATTTGCGTGATGATGTTTTTTTCCAGGATGATGCGGCTTTTGAAAATGGAAAGGGGAGAAGGTTAATGGCAACAGATGTGAAATATAGTATGGAAAGAATACTTGATGCTGGCACTGCAAGTCCAGGGGCATGGATATTTAATAATCGGGTAGATAGTGTAAAACCTTTTGTAGCAATAAACGATTCTGTTTTTCAATTGAACCTGTTGCAACCCTTTCAACCAGTGTTAGGGATCCTTAGCATGCAGTATTGTTCCATTGTTCCAAAAGAGGCTGTAGAAAAATATGGCTCTGACTGGCGCAGGCATCCGGTGGGTACAGGCCCATTCAGCTTTGTAGCCTGGGATGAAGGGCAGGCACTTATTTTGAAAAGGAACAATCATTATTTTGAAAAAGATAGCAATGGAGTACAGTTGCCTTTTCTTGATGGCATCAAAGTGAGTTTTTATGATAGCAAGGCTACAGAATTTTTAGAGTTTCAACAAAGGCGACTTGATTTTATTAATGATATTGATGCATCGTTTAAAGATGAAGTGCTTACCAAAACAGGAAACCTCAAACAAACCTGGAAGGGCAAACTTAACCTGAACAAAAGCCCCTACCTGAACATTGAATACCTCGGTATCCTTGCGGATACAAACAATGTATTACTTGCTAATAATCCTTTAAGGTTAAAAAAATTAAGGCAGGCCATAAATTATAGTATTGACAGGAAAAAGATGATGCTTTACCTGCGCAACTCTATAGGCACGGCAGCTATGAGTGGATTTGTTCCCAAAGGATTGCCGTCATTTAATGATAGTCTTGTGAAAGGATATGAATACAATCCGGCAAAAGCCAAAGCATTGTTGAAGGAGGCAGGTTATGCCAACCAGCAAACGCCAATGATAAAATTATTAACCATTCCCAACTATGCAAATCTTGCCACTTATATTGCCAATGAATTAAAACAGGTTGGCATAAATGTGCAGGTAGAAGCTATTCAAAAAAGTTTATTGCTGGAGCAAACGAGTAAGTCGCAGGCGTTATTTTTTCGTGGAAGCTGGATTGCAGATTATCCTGATGCCGAAAATTATTTAAGTGTTTTTTATGGAAAGAATCCTGCGCCGCCAAATTATACACGCTATAAAAATCCTGCCTTTGATGCATTGTATGAAAAGGCTTTGCAGGAAAACAACGATTCGCTGCGTTACGTCATTTACCGGCAAATGGATAAAATAATTGTTGATGATGCTACTGTGGTTCCGCTATGGTATGATATGGCACTGCATTTAGTCCATAATAATATAAAAGGATTTCGCCCAAATGCATTGAATATGCTGGAGCTGAGGAGAGTGAAGAAAGAATAAGGGAGTTACTGCTTCTTCATCTTACTTTTAAAAACCTTTTGAAATTTTTCAACTTTTGGCCGTACTACAAACTGGCAATAGGGAGCATTGCCATTCTGGAGAAAATAATCCTGGTGATAATCTTCTGCTTTATAAAACGTACTGTAAGGCTCAAGTGTTGTCACAATAGCTCGGTCAAATGCCCCGCTTTTGTTTAATTCATCTTTATATTTTTCCGCTTTGGTTTTTTGTTCTTCATTATGATAAAAAATCACGCTGCGGTATTGTGTGCCCACATCATTTCCCTGGCGGTTTAGCGTAGTAGGGTCATGGGTTTGCCAGAATATTTCCAGCAGCTCATCAAAACTTATTTTCTTGGGGTCATATACAATGTTGAGACATTCTGCATGACCTGTTGTTCCTGTGCATACATCTTTATAGCTGGGGTTTTGAACCTCTCCACCCATATAACCGCTCTCCACACTTATTACACCCTCTACTTGTTGAAATATCGCTTCAGTGCACCAGAAGCACCCGTTGCCAAAGCTTGCAGTATCATAAATTATATTATCCATCATCTTTGTATTTGCGGCTGCAGTAGACATTAAACTCAGCCCGGTAAGAACTATAGATGTAAGCATTTTTATCATAATCCCTATGAAATTATATTAACGTAACAAATAAAGACCCGGATTGTTTTTAGGTCCAATTATATTCTCAAAAAAAACAAAAATTAATTTTTATTTTTTTTAGGAACTGGCTTTATTTCTTCTCCTGTATTCAGTTTAGATTCATTCAAAGGGGAGGGAACCGGTGCCTTGCCTTCAGGCGTAACCTGGTCAAATATTTTATTCATATAGGCCCATTTGCCATCAACCCATTTAAAGGCTTCATAATCTCCATCCCCAACAAGGGTCCATTTTTTATTAGGTTCGTTTGATTCCGAAATGAGATGTTCCATCACTATCATTTTTAAATCTTCATCCCAGGTAAGGCGTGGGCTGGCATCTTTTTTATATTCCATCACATAGCGGGCTATCCCACTTGTAAACCCAGGCTTGTTTACATTAAAGAACCTTCCCCCAAACCTTGGCTCACCATTTACAAAATCCAATATTTCAATAACTTTTTTAGTGCTGCGGATATTGTTTTCATCAAACCCCAACAAGGTGAAATAATTATGATTACCATTTTTTGTAAGAATAATTTTATAATAAACGGCACCCATCCAACCCATATTATTTGCAATAGTATCTGCCTGTTTAATAGTGATATCGGATTTATCAATGAGCGGAAATAATTTTAATGAACCATCTTTTGTTCGCATCTGAATGGCACCATGCTGCCGGATTATATTTTCATTAATAACCATCTGCCACGTGAAAATGCGAAAGCTGCTATCGGGAGCATACAATTTTGAAATGGTAAAAAGAGAATCGAAAGGATAGTAAAAAGAGTTGTTAGTTTTCAAAGCTCTTACAAACACTTTTGTAAATAGGCTATCCGCTTCAAGCCTGTCGGAAGGATTAATGCCTTGTATAATTTTTGCAGAATAAGTCTTTAAAGAATCCTCTTTTTGAGACAGGAATTTACCATCGGCGCCATTAACCCGCTGTGAAAATAAATTGAAATAAGTAAAGAATACAAGAAAAAACGCTGTCAGGATTTTCATTATCATTATTGAACCTTGGTTGATATAATTAAAAATACAGTAAGCAGCCCGGTACACAAAACAACTACCTTGGTAGTTACTAAATTTAACTAAAGCTTATATTCCGCAGCATCAATTATTTGTTTTACCATTATCTCCCAACTATATTTTTTCTTTTCTTCTAATAGCCCTGGCAAAAAAAAGTCTTGGCCCTTTTTGAAAAATTCCTGGATGGTTTTATTAATGGACATAGCATCCGGTTCGGTTACCAGTCCAGCAACATTATGCGGAACCATATCTGGCAGTCCTCCCACATTGGTTACAATCATGGGTATCTCAAAATGATAGGCGAGGGGACTTACGCCGCTTTGCGTAGCATGACGGTAGGGCTGCACCACAACATCTGTAGCGCAGAGATAGAATTTAATTTCGCTGTCAGCAATAAAACCTGTTCTTTCAATCAGCACATCGGCAATATTTTTTTCTTTTATTTGTTGCCTGTATGTTTCTGCATTGTCATAATATTCGCCTGCTATTAAAAGCTGTGGAGTTATTATGTTTTGGGCTTCTGTTTGTTCCTTCAAGAGCTTCATCGCATCCAGAAGAATATCCAGCCCTTTGTATTTTCTTATAAATCCAAAGAATAATAATAGAGGCAGATGTTCATCAATGCCCAGGTGCTTTCTTGCTTCCGACCTGGATATTTTTTCTCCGAAATTATCATAGAGCGGATGGGCAACAAGCCTTGCCGGTTTTGTTGTGCTGAATGTTTTTAAATCATCAAGCACCTGCCGGCTCATGGTAATAAATGCATCAACGGGTTTTATAAAATATTTTGTAAAAGCTTTATCTCCGGGGCGGCTTTCATGAGGTATGATGTTATCAGCAATGCAAACAACTTTGCTATGATTATTTTTTTTTGCAATGCGCAGTATAGTACCAAGGCATGGGCCCATGAAAGGAATCCAGTAACGTACAATAATAATGTCGGGCTTTTCTTTGTATATCTGCCTGCCCACTTTTATCCAGTTGAGTGGATTAACGGAATTGATGGCAACTTTAATATTTAGATCCCGGGGCGCTGGTTCGGTGGAAAGCTGGCTGCTGCCGGGAAATAAAAATGATGGATACTGTAATGAGAAAGTATAAATGGTAACCTTATGGTTTTGCTGTTGAAAAGCCCTTGCCAGCCTTTCATTGAAAGATGCAAGACCTCCGCCACGTAAGGGATATGCCGGGCCGATGATAAGGATATTCATGAGATGGTCCCTCCATCAAAAAGCATATTGATTTTTACTGCTGCAAAATGATATGTAGTAAAAGTGAGTGACACAACAATGTTGAGTAGAGTGGTATTGGTTGGTTAAAAAAAAATTATACGCCCGATTTTTTTTCAATTAAATAACTGTTTCTTTCCGCTGAATTTCTTGAAATCATTTCGCCAATAAATCCGGCCAGGAAAAGTTGCGTACCAATGACAAGGGAAATGATTCCGACATAAAATATCGGCCTGTCAGTCATATTGTATTGCTGGAATGCAAACTTTGCGATAAACAGGTAAATCCAGATGCACAGACCTATGAAGAATACCACACTGCCCCATAGCCCAAAAAAATGCATGGGTCTTTTACCAAATTTTCCTACAAAGAAAATCGTCATCAGGTCAAGGAAACCGTTTACAAAACGGCTCATGCCAAACTTGGTAACGCCATATTTTCTTGCCCGGTGTTCTACAACCTTTTCTCCTATTTTTCTAAAGCCTGCCCACTTTGCCAACACCGGAACGTAGCGGTGCATTTCGCCATATACTTCAATACTTTTTACAACTTTTTTGTTGTATGCTTTGAGGCCACAATTAAAATCGTGCAGTTTAATTTTACTCATGCGGCGTGCTGCAGCATTGAAGAGTTTAGATGGAATATTCTTGGTAAATGTATTATCGTAACGCTTTTTTTTCCAGCCACTCACCATATCAAAGCCATCATTTGTTATCATGTTTTTAAGTCCGGGTATTTCGTCCGGACTGTCCTGCATATCAGCATCCATGGTAATGATAACGTCTCCCATTGCAGCTTTGAAGCCTTCGTTAAGTGCTGCACTTTTGCCGTAGTTGCGTTGGAATTTAATGCCTTTGATCAAAGGGTTCCTGTTGCGTAGTTCCTGTATCACCTGCCATGAATTATCTGTACTGCCATCATCTACCATAATGATTTCATAACTGTAGGCATTGGCCGAAACAACTTTTTCAATCCACGCAGAAAGTTCAGGCAAAGATTCCTCTTCATTGTACAATGGTATTACAATTGATAAATCCATATTGTTATTTTAAATATGCCCTGGCCGGTTTGCATCTGCAGCACGGCTTGATAAAAATCCTGCTCCTACCATAGTAATCAATGCACCTAAAAATAAATATTTTAAAGTTGTCGCCAGTAGCGTGAATGGCAGGTACAACTCTTTTATTTTATCTCCATTGGCCTGCACTTCTGCAGGGGTACGGCTTCCGGATTTCAAAACCAAATCATTGTTTTCAGCTATCATTGTGTCCCTTATCTGTGGGTTTAGTTTATTAAAAATATAAGCAAAAACTACCATCATCAGGCAAGCAACGATAAATGTTTTGAAGCCTGCTGAAAAATAATCTTTAAATTTTTTATTGTTTGATTGCCTGTGATAATCCGCCAGGCACCAGCATATGCCTGCAATGTACAAAGCAAAAATTATGTATTCGTTCCTGCCCTGTAAAGATTTGTGCAAAACGTAAAATAATAAAAGGCTTGTTGCCACCATTAGAATTCCTGTTATTAGTCCTTTATTTCTTTCAGAAATCTTATCCATGTGCGTTCAGGTAAACCCTGTTTTTGTGAATGATACCCACCACCGTTCCTTTTAGTTGCCTGCCAACAAATGCATTGTTATGCGATTTGGAAACAATAAGGTCATCTGTAAATGTAAAGACTGGTGCCGGATCAAAAAGAGTAAGGCTAGCGGGCTGACCTTCTTCTATCGTGGCTATTGGTTGATTAAAAATCGTCCTTGGAGCAATACTGAACATTTCAATAAGTGCATCCAGGTTTGTATGAAAACTATTGATAGCCACAAAAACAATTTCGAGCGTTTCCATGCCGTTTTTGGCGTATTCAAATTCGCATTGTTTATCATCGTTATGCTGCGGCAGGTGATGAGAGGCAATGCAATCAATATCACCATTTATTACTGCTTTTTGGAGCGCAAGCATATCTGCTTTTGTTCGTAGTGGAGGGTTTACTTTCAGGTTGCTGTCATAAGCAACCAGGTCTTCATCAGATAAGAGGCAATGATAAGGACTTACCGAACAAGTAATATTCAGCCCTTGCTTTTTTGCAGCATTGATTAACTCAATGCCTTTTTGGGTAGATACACCTGTAATGTGCAACTTGCTGTTGGTATAGCGCAGCAGCTCAATATCACGGGCAATCATTAATTCTTCAGCAATAGCTGGCTTTCCAGGTAAGCCAAGTTGTGTACTGGTAATGCCTTCATTCATGAGGCCATGCGCAGAAATGGTTTTATCATCTGGTATCTGGATAATGCTGCTGTTCACAGCCGTTACATATTGCAAGGCTTTTAGCATCATACCGGGCTGTTGTATTGCATTTATGCCATCACTAAAGCCAATGGCTTGCGCATCATGCATATCATACATTTCGGCCAGTTCTTTGCCTTCCGCATTTTTTGTTACAGAACCTATGGGATGAATAGAAACCGGCAGCGCTGCAGATTGGTTTTTTAAATGGGCTACCTGGGATTTTGTAGACACAACGGGTTGCGTGTTTGGCAGCACCATAACATCTGTAAATCCGCCTGCAGCAGCAGCAGCTGCGCCTGTTTCAAGTGTTTCTTTATGCTCATAACCTGGCTCCCCGAAAAAAGAGAATACATCCATCCAGCCAATGCTAACGTGCAGGTTGTCTTTAAATATGACATGATCTGCAGTTGCATCTATATTTTCAGCAATGGTTTTTATTAAGCCATTTTCAATGAGAATATCCTTCAATTGATGATGATGCGAAGATGTGGAACTGATGATGCGGGCCTGCTTTAGTAAAATGATCATGCTGTGGTGGTTGCGCAAATATCTGATAAATTTCATTCATGACAAATGGTTTATTCATCTTATCTGTCAATAAAACATTTTGTAGAGGTTTGGTGTGCTTATTGTTTCCTTTTACATATGAATAATTTTGAAACAATCATTGCTTCGGATAAACCGGTAATTGTAGATTTTTTTGCAGAGTGGTGCGGCCCCTGTAAAATGATGCCACCCATTTTATCTGAAGTAAAAAGAAAAGCAGGGGAAAATGCCACTATTCTGAAAATGGATATTGATAAGAATCCATATTATGCACAGAAATTTTCTGTACAAGCTGTGCCTACATTAATAATTTTTAAAAGTGGGAAAATAATTTGGAGGGCATCTGGTGTACAACCTGCATCGGAAATCCTTAAACACATTTCCTGATCATCCCCGTTTTTGGTATGATATTTTATATTATAAATTCTGATTGGTAACCTTAAAAATAATTTTATGACAAAGAACGGTAAATTAGCAACACTTGCCCTTGCGGGTCTCGCAGCATATGCTTACAAAAAGTATTCAAAAATGAGCCCAGACCAAAAGGAAACGCTGGCAACTGACTTAAAAGAAAAAGGCAGGGGGCTGGTAGAAAAATATCTTCCCGAAAATGTTAGAAGTTTATTTGGCTTAGGAAAGGATAATAATTCTTCTTCCGGGCAGCCAAATCCAAACACAGGATTCTAAAGTTGCACAAATATTTCATCTAAGAGCTGTTCAATATTGAGCAGCTTTTTTGCATATAGCCCGGGATGTAATACTTTCGCCGCAAATAGGATACAGCAGCCAATGGTTTTTATAAAAAAAATATTATATAGATTACTTAGCCAGAAAAGTTACCTGAAACTGCTTAACAGTTCATTCCTCTTCATGTATAAGGCTGGTGTTTTAAAAAATCAACCGGCTTACCGTTACCATTATTTTGCAAAAAAATTAATTCATAAAGGAGATACGGTCTTTGATATAGGTGCCAACCTTGGTTATTATTCTAATCTTTTTATACAATGGATAGGCAGCACTGGAAAGCTTTATGCTGTTGAGCCAGTTAAACCTTTCCAGGAAATATTACACTGGAAGCTGGATAAATACCCCAATGTGAAAATTTTTCCATACGCCCTTGGCCTTGAAGAAAAAACAATTACGCTTGTAATTCCTGTCGGGCATAAATACCTGAAAACTGGTCTGCCTCATGTTCTTGATGATACCGAAAATGATTTAGCAGGTATATATGAACACAAGTTTGAAGCAGAAATGAAAAAGGCAAGCATTTTATTTTCAGTTGCCGGTAAAGTTGATTTCATTAAATGTGATATTGAAGGCTATGAAGAATTTGTGCTTCCCGAAATGAAAAATATCCTGGAAGAATATAAACCTATCGTTCAGGTAGAAACATGGGGCAAGCACAAGGCTGTAGTGGATGAACTTTTCAAATCTCTTGGCTATAACAAATACCAGGTTTCGGAAAATAAATTATTGTTGACTGAAACTATTACAACACCTGATGCAGACGATTATATTTTTATTCATCCTGCTAATGAAAAGGCCATGCAAAAATTTGCTGCCTTATAAAAAACTAATCCGGCACATAAGCCAGGGCCTTTTGGTCATCGAACTCACCTTCCCATCTTGCGATTACACAACTTGCCAAAGTATTGCCAATTACATTTACCGATGTACGTGCCATGTCCATCAATTCATCTATACCATAAATAGCCATAATAGGCCAAAGCGGGAAACCGAAGGTAGAAGCAGTAGCAATAAGAATTACCAATGAAGCCCGGGGTACTGCAGCCACACCTTTGCTGGTGAGCATAAGCGACAAACCAATGAATAACTGGTGGCCAAAAGTTAAATCCATACCCGCAGCCTGTGCCACAAATACGGATGCCAGGGAAAGATAAAGCGTGGTGCCGTCAAGATTGAAAGTGTAGCCTGTTGGAATTACAAAGGATACTATTTTCCTGGGCACACCAAACCTCTCCATGTTTTCCATAGCACTGGGAAGTGCAGAGTCAGAGCTGGTGGTGGCAAAAGCAATGGATACAGGTTCTTTAATGGCTTGTATAAATTTTCGTACAGGAATTTTGGCAACGAAGATCGCTATTGGCAATAGTACAAACAACAAAAAGGCAATCAATGCCATGTAAAGCGTCATTAGCAAAAGGAAAAGATTTTTTAGAATATCTATACCCAGGTGGCCAACGGTTACAGCAATTGCAGCACCCACCCCAAAAGGTGCGAAGTACATGATGATGTTTGTAAACTTAAACATGGTTTCTGCCAGGCTCTCTGTAAAATTGAGCATGGGCCTTTTTTTAGTTTCGGAAAGCATTGCCAGGGCAATTCCAAAAATTACTGCAAAAACCACTATTGGAAGTACATTGCCTTCATAAATAGACTTAATGATGTTCTCAGGAAAAATATCAATGATATGATCCTGCCATGTTTTTATTTTTACTTCGGGTAATTCTTTAAGCAGGTTAGCAGGTACTAAAATTCCTTTGCCAGCTTTTGTTAGGTTTATAAAAGCCAGTCCAATTACCAGGGCAATAGTAGTAACTACTTCAAAATATAATAAGGACTTCCACCCCATACGGCCAACTTGTTTCAGGTTGCTATGGCTTGCTATTCCCACAACTAACGTAGCAAAGAGCAAGGGAGCTACTATTGTTTTTACCAGCCTCAGAAATATTTTGCTCAGGAATGAGAGGTTTTGGGAAAATGCCGGGAAGTCAAGACCTATTTCTACGCCAAGTACCATTGCCACTAGTATCCAGGTCGTAAGCGACCTCTTATAAAGTGCATACATTAACAGCACAATAATAAAAGCCCACCTGGCTATTTCCAGAACGCCCAATGGCCATTGAAGTACCTGGTAGTACTCCAGTAAATGCAGCGCAGCGATAAGGGTAAAAACGATAAAGGATAGTAAACCAAGTTTGTGAACGTTCATATAACTTTAAATGATATACCCAAATCTATGAAAGATTATAAGAAAAGTCGTCAGGTGAAAAGATTAACCGGTTTTTATACGAACATAGATTTTAAGGGTAGATAGTAAATTTGGTTCCTTTAAAAAATCCTGCCAGTATTTTTCTTCATCTATTTTGTTTGCGATAGCGATACAAAAATTGTATTCTACCAGATCCTAAAACTGCAGTTTCATTAATTGCTTAATTTTACCCATCACTAACTAAACACCGACGAAATCTATGAAGAAGATCATCTGCATGGTATTTATTACATGCTTTTTAAGCACAGGTAATTGTATAGCTCAAGAAAATGATTCATTAATTATCGCAGCTATCAGAGATAAAATTGTGCTGCCTTCTAACCGGCGCACAGGACAAACGGGTAAATGGCCTGAACAAAAATCGCCGATAAGAAAGGGTGGTGTAAATTAATCGCAGATAAAAATTATCAGTAGGGATGCCAAAATAAGTTTGTGGTATTTATTTTTATTATTTGAAGATAAACTTATAATCGTGAAGGCGAATTCATTGGCG
>JBDSYV010000143.1:0-4429 GCA_040110925.1 Ferruginibacter sp.
ATATTTATTTTTAGGTTCCAATAAAATTAGTAAAAATTAAATCAATGCCCGAAGGTCCTTCAATACTTCATCTTAAAAATAAGCTGCTTGTTTTCAAAAGCAAAATAGTGAAGAAGGCCGGCGGCTATGGAAAAATGCCAACCGCATGGATCAACAATAAAAAATTACTTGACATTCGTACCTGGGGTAAACATATTTTATTTGTTTTTGCCAATGGGACAGTAAGGTTACACCTGGGTTTATTTGGCGAAATTATGATCAATGAAAGCAAAAAGGTAAATGCTTCCTTCTTTCTTCATTTTGCAAAAGGAGAAATTAATGGATATGTGGTGGGAGCATAGAAAATTGATAAACCCTTATATGAAGTTTATGACTGGAGGACAGACATTCTCAGCCCTGAGTTTGACCGGTCGTATGTAAAGAAAATATTAAAGCATTATGCGGATAAAACGATTGATGATGTGCTGATGAACCAGGATGTTTTTTCAGGTGTAGGAAACAAAATAAGAAACGAAGCATTGTACAGGGCAGGCATTCACCCGGAAAGTATTACCGGTAAAATTCCTGCAGCAAAAATTAGCCTGCTGATAAATGAGGTAGTTAAATATGCTAAACTATTTTACAGGAACCTTGAGAAATCGGGTATCAATAATGCTTTTCAGGTTTATAAGCAGGCATTTGCTCCTGATGGCAGCGAAGTAACCATGAAAGTTTTGCCTAAGACAAAAAGGAAAATTTATTTTAGTGAACACAGGCAAATTTTATATAAATAAATTTTACTTGAATTGCATTTTCTTTTCCTGAAACAGAATTTCTTCCTGCAATAAATCTTCATTATCATTAAAAAAAATCCTTAAGCCTAAAATCAGGCTTGCATTTTGAATAAGTATATTGGGTAACAGCAACTTTTGAAAAGCTGGTAAAGGTTTTTTCACAAATAAATTCATAACATTGAGTATAAAAAAAATAGTCATTATTGGAATGGAGATATTTACCATGGCAATGGTATTGCTATCATGTAATTTAGTAGTTGATAGCCCTTCTGATACAGAACTTTCCGGTAAGGAAAGAAAACTACCGAACAATATGGTTTACTCCTTCAATTGCCTTGAGAAGGATTCAGGCTCGCTTTCCGGCATACTGGGTAAGGCGGATAATATTATTGGAAAGGTTGCTACATTTAATATTGAAGTTTCTGACCAGGACCAGGTGGCATTTGGAGAACAGTTTTTGAAAGAGGCGGTAAAGGATAAAAATTTTGTTATTGATTCCACAGGCCCGGTTAATGGTAAGTTGAATACTATACTGAATGAATTGCTGCGCAAAAGAGTAAAGCCTACAGACATCATTTACAAAGTTTACCTTCTTGACGACACTGCAACTATTAATGCATACACAGTAGGTGGTAAAATTTTCGTCACCAAAGCGATCATTAAAAAATGCAAAAATGACGATCAGCTTTATGCTATCATCGGGCATGAAATTGGCCATAATGAGAAGGGCCATATCAAAAATGGAATTAAGGCAATGAAGGCAAGCAAGCGGTTTTTTGGTGAATGGGGTGATATGTTTTTTATGGCCAAGAAGTTACTAACCGGTTCCTTTAATCAAAAAAATGAACTGGAGGCTGATTATTATGGGCTTGACCTTGCCTGGAAGCTTGGATATGATATCTGTGCAGTTCCGGCGTTTTGGAACGATATGGCCAGGGCAGAGGAACATGATGATGCCGCCTTTGATTTCTTAAGAACACATCCTTATTCTGATGTTAGAAGCCGGTGCCTTGTAAATCATATCCTGACTAATTTTAAAGAAGCTTGTAAGTAGTAAAGGTCTGAATTTCTTCCCACAGAACATTTTTCTTGGTGGATAGAACAAAAAGAATAAGCGGTATTTTAAAGGAACACTTAGGCTCGAAATGGAACAATTAATTGTGAATATAAATGCGTTGAAACAAGAGTAGCATATGGTAGTTTATATTTTTATTTGCCTAAATAATTTATCAACATTTACTTGAAATGCTTGCAGGATTAATTATCTTGTAATACATTTTAGTCTTATTTCCATAGCTGAATTATAAATAAATAGCCGCCTGCTTTAATTCAATCATTCCAGCTTAATAGCATTAGTCAACCTAACGAAAAAGGAATTGTATGATCAAGATATCTGTTCATAAAATTATATTGCTGGCAATCATAACCGGTTTATCAATCACAAAATTGCAGGCACAGGTTACTCACCTTGTTATCAGCCAGGTATATGGAGGAGCAGGTTGCGGCACTGCAGGCTGCTCTACATACCAGAATGATTTTATTGAAATTTTTAATCCTACGAGCTTACCGGTTTCTCTAAATGGTTGGTCTGTACAATATGCTTCTGCTACAGGAACTACATGGATGGTTACTGCATTAACTAATGTTGTATTGCAGTCCGGTCAATATTATCTGGTTGCAGAATCATTTGGTGCAAATGGCATAAATGCATTACCAACGCCAGACGGTACTGGAACAATTCCGATGAGTGGCACAGCAGGAAAAGTAGCGTTGGTAAATGTAACAACTGCTTTATCTGGGGCTTGCCCTACTGGTGCATCAATTATAGATTTCGTGGGTTATGGCAGTACTGCAAATTGCAATGAATCGTTTAATGCGGCTGCGCCCAGCAATACCACTTCCATTTTCAGGATCAATGGCGGCTGTACAGATACACAAAATAATTTTGCTGATTTTGAAGTCTTGACTCCTGCTCCAAGAAATACAGCTTCTACTTTTCGTAACTGTTCTATAAATTATTTATCTATTAATGATGTTTCGCAAAACGAAGGAAATTCCGGAACATCTAATTTTAATTTTACTGTCAGGCTTTCATTGCCTGCCCCTGCAGGTGGTGTAACTTTCAATATTGCTACTGCTAATGGAACAGCCACTATTGCAAATAATGATTATGTAGCAAGGAGTATTAATGGTCAAACAATACCCGCAGGAAGCACCTCGTATATTTTCAGCGTTGCCGTAAATGGGGATGTGACGGTAGAACCGGATGAAACCTTTTTTGTAAATGTTTCTAATGTCAGCAATGCTACGTTATTGAATGGGCAAGGAATTGGCACCATCATAAATGATGATGTAACCATTACTACCATAAATACTATCCAGGGTAGTGGCAATAGTTCACCACTAGTTTCTCAATATTTAATCACCCGGGGAATTGTAACTGCATTAAAATCCAATGGGTTTTTTATACAGGATCCAAATCCTGATGCAAATACGCTTACGTCAGAGGGCATTTTTGTTTTCACCGGTTCAGCACCTCCTTCTTCTGCATCCTTAGGAAACGATGTGCAGGTATCAGGTACCGTGGTAGAATTTATTCCTGCAGGGGATGCTAATAGTCCTTCTATGACAGAACTTTCTGGCATTACCGGCATAAGTGTACAAAGTACAGGTAATCCATTACCGTTTCCTGTTATAATAACTTCTGCTGATATGCTTGTGAATAACATAAACAATATTGAAAAATTTGAGGGCATGAGGGTTCAGGTAAATTCATTAACCGTAACCAGTCCCACACAGGGAACAATTGATGAAGTGAATGCTGCTGTAACCACAACAGGATTTTTTTATGGAGTAATTACCGGTACAGCAAGACCGTTTCGTGAAGCGGGTGTACAATTACCTGATCCATTGCCAGGAGGGTCGCCGGCTAATGTACCCCGTTGGGATGCAAACCCCGAACTGTTAGGAATAGATACCAAAGCACAACAAGGGTCAGTTTTATTGGATGTAGCCTCGGGAGCAACGTTGGCAACTGTTGTAGGTCCTCTTGATTATGTAAGAAGATATTATACTATTGATGTGGATGCTTTTGCAAGCCCAGTTGTTTCTAATAACAACCTTGTATTTTCAGCTATGCCTGCCGCCACATCTACGGAAGTGAGTATTGCATCCTTGAACATGCAGCGCTTTTTTGATGCAACAGATGACCCTGCTATTTCAGAACCAGTTCTTACTACCATTGCTTTTAATAACCGCTTAAGCAAAGCTTCTTTAGCAATTCACAATGTACTTAATTATCCGGATGTGATAGGAGTTGAAGAAGTGGAAAATTTAACTACACTTCAGGCCATTGCAACAAAAGTTAACAATGATGCTATTGCACTTGCTTTACCTAATCCTAATTACCAGCCATACCTTACAGAAGGAAATGATGTCAATGGCATTGATGTTGGCTTTCTTGTGAAAGCAGGAAAAATTATTGTGACCAGTGTAATTCAATACGGAAAGGCTGCTACATATATTAACCCTAATACCAGTTTATCTGAAACAATGTTTGACCGGCCTCCTCTTGCTGTAATGGCTACATTTACAAAACCAGGTTGTGCTACACCCATTCCATTTACCATTATAATAAATCACCTGCAATCATTAGG
>JBDSYV010000144.1:0-4354 GCA_040110925.1 Ferruginibacter sp.
CCCGTATTGGAAAAGAAATTGCCATAGCAGTAAAAGCAAGTGGCCCTGATCCTGATAATAATCCTGCTTTGCGACGTTGCTATCTTAATGCAAAAGCTGTAGGGATGCCAAAGGATAGGGTGGAAGCTGCCATTAAAAGGGCCATGGGCAAGGATACCAGCAATTATGAAGAGATATTGTATGAAGGCTATGCCCCACATGGTATAGCTGTGCTGGTAGAAACGGCTACGGATAATCCTACAAGAACAGTGGCTAATGTGCGGATGCATTTTACTAAGGGGCATGGTGCATTAGGAACAAGCGGCAGTGTTGCCTTTGGATTTACTCATATGGCCGAATTTAAAATAAAAGGCGAAGGCCTAAATGCAGACGACCTGGAACTGGAACTGATTGATTATGGTCTTGAAGAAATAGGAGAGAATGAGGAAGGGAATATTATAATCCGCTCGCCCTTTAACGAATATGGCAATATGAACAAGGCTCTTGAAGAAAAAAAGCTGGAAGTGATAAGTGCTGAACTTACCTGGATACCAGCCAATACAATGGAATTGAATGAAGAACAATCTAACGATGTTTTAAAAATGGTAGACCACCTGGAGCAGGATGAAGATGTTCAGAAGGTGTATCATAACCTGGGGTAATGTGATCATCCGATAATGTGATAATTCGATAATGTGTTAATGTAACATTCAAATTTCACATCTGCTCTCATTAAAAGCGATCATTAGCAAATTGGCTAATTAGGAAATTAGCTAATTATGCTTCTTATCTTTGCGCCGCTTAAAACAGTAAACAGTATGAGGCCTTTACAGATGGTGGATACTAAAACACAGTATCAGAAAATAAAAAAAGAAGTGGATGAAGCGGTGATAGCCGTAATGGAAAGTTCACAGTTTATAGGAGGAAAAGTAGTTAATGATTTTGCCAAAAACCTTGCGGCATACCATAACAGCAGGCACGCTATACCTTGTGCTAATGGCACCGATGCCCTGCAAATTGCATTAATGGCGCTGGACTTGCAACCGGGGGATGAAATTATAACCCCATCTTTTACGTACATAGCTACAGTAGAAGTAGCGGCATTGCTGCGGCTGCAGCCAGTTTTTGTAGAAGTAGATAAAAAGACTTTCTGCCTTGACCCCGAGGCCGTAGAAAAAGCAATTACTCCAAAAACCAAAGCCATTGTACCAGTTCATCTTTATGGCCACGCAGCAAATATGGAAGCGATAATGGCAATTGCAGAGAAACATAATCTTTTTGTGATAGAAGATAATGCACAGGCCATTGGCAATGATTTTATCTTCAGCGACGGAAATAAAAAGAAAACAGGAACAATCGGGCATATTGGATGCACATCTTTTTATCCATCAAAAAACCTTGGAGCTTTTGGCGACGGTGGTGCAATGTTTACCGATGATGATACACTTGCTGAACAATTAAAAATGATTGCGTCGCATGGACAGAGTAAAAGATATTATCATGATGTGGTAGGATGTAATTCAAGATTGGATACGATGCAGGCCGCCATCCTGGATATAAAACTTCGCCACCTGGATGAATACATTGCTGCAAGACAAAAAGCTGCTGATTATTATGATAAAGCGTTTTCAGGTAATGAAAAAATCAGTACGCCATATCGTGCAGAATATTCTACTCACGTATTTCATCAATACACATTACTTGTGCACGATACAGACAGGGATGCATTGCATCAATGGCTTGCAGATAAAGGGATCCCTTCGATGATCTATTACCCGGTACCTGCGCATCGGCAAAAAATGTTTGACGCTTTTGGTGGTAGCAGTTTTAATTTGCCGGTAACAGACTGGCTTACGGAGCGGGTGATTTCCCTGCCTATACATACAGAACTCGATGAAGAGCAGCAGGATTTTATAATTGCTGCCGTATTGGAATTTGTAAACAAATAATCGAATCACAGCATTATGAAAATTGCAGTAGTAGGAACAGGTTATGTAGGATTGGTCACTGGAACATGCTTTGCCGAAACGGGAAATAAAGTTACCTGTGTGGATATTGATAAAACAAAGGTTGATAAATTATCTGCAGGACAAATAACAATTTACGAACCAGGGCTTGAAAAACTTTTTTTAAGAAACCTTAAAGAAGATCGCTTATATTTTACCACATCACTTGAAGAAGCAATTACAGGAGCGCAGGTCATTTTCCTTGCGCTACCTACACCGCCAGGTGAAGATGGTAGTGCAGATTTAAAATATATTCTTGGTGTAGCCGCTGATTTAGGAAAACTCATTAAGCCTGGAGATTATAAAGTCATTATTGATAAAAGTACTGTGCCCGTAGGAACTGCCGATAAAGTAAGAGATGCAATTTTGAAATCGTCGCAATCCTCATCCTCTGGGGGAAGTTTGGAGGGGGAAGGGGCTTTTGATGTAGTTAGCAATCCAGAATTTTTGCGGGAAGGTGTGGCAGTGGATGATTTTATGAAACCAGACAGGGTAGTAATAGGTACAAGATCGGAGAAGGCAATAAAGCTAATGAATGAATTGTATGCACCTTTTGTTCGGCAGGGTAACCCTATTATTTTTATGGATGAAAGATCGGCTGAACTGACAAAATATGCAGCTAACGCATTTTTGGCTGTTAAGATTAGTTTCATGAACGAGATAGCACAGCTTTGCGAAAAAATGGATGCAGACGTGGACATGGTGAGAAGGGGTATAGGAAGTGATGAACGTATTGGTAAAAGGTTTTTATTCCCCGGCATCGGGTATGGTGGCAGTTGTTTTCCAAAAGATATTCAGGCGCTTGCAAGATCCTCCGCTGAGAATAAATATGAATTTAAAATACTGGATGCCGTAATGGAAGTGAATGAGAAACAGAAACTACATCTTGTTCCTAAAATTCTTTCCTATTTTAATGGCGATATATCCGGTAAACATTTTGCATTATGGGGCCTGGCTTTTAAACCAAACACCGATGACATTCGAGAGGCACCGGCTTTATTCATCATTGATGCCCTGATTGATCTAGGTGCCACAGTTACGGCTTTTGATCCAGAAGCGATGACCAATGTAAGGCAATTGCTGGGCAGTAAAATAAATTATGCCGATGGGCAATATGATGCATTGCAAAATGCAGATGCATTGATCATTGCTACCGAATGGAATGAATTCCGTACACCGGATTTTGAAAAAATATCTTCAGTACTAAAAAACAAATTGATTTTTGATGGTCGTAATCTTTTTGACCTGGAGCACATTAAAAAGCAGGGCTATCATTATGAAAGTGTGGGAAGGAGGACAATTAGCAATGGGCAATAGATAATTGACAAAGGTTCAAAGGAAATTTTTTCAATAAGTCAATAGTCAATAAGCAATTCGTAATTGGATTTTGTAATTAATAAATGGTGTTGCAAATGGCAAAAAAAGTTTTAATAACAGGTGCAGCAGGATTTCTTGGTTCACATTTGTGTGACAGGTTTATCAAAGAAGGATATGATGTGATTGCAATGGATAACCTGATAACAGGCGACCTGAAAAATATTGAACATCTTTTTAAACTTCAGCAATTTGAATTTTATCATCATGATGTTACAAAATTCATTCACATACCGGGAAAGCTCGATTACATCCTGCATTTTGCATCGCCGGCAAGCCCAATTGATTATTTAAAAATTCCTATTCAGACTTTAAAGGTAGGTTCACTAGGCACGCATAATTGTCTTGGTCTTGCCCTTGCAAAAAATGCACGCATCCTTGTGGCCAGCACGAGTGAGGTTTATGGCGATCCGCAAATTCACCCACAAACAGAAGAGTACTGGGGCAATGTAAATCCAATAGGGCCAAGAGGCGTATATGATGAAGCAAAACGTTTCCAGGAAGCGATTACCATGGCGTATCATACATTTCATAAAGTGGATACAAGGATTGTAAGGATATTTAATACTTATGGCCCAAGGATGAGGCTTAATGATGGTCGCGCACTTCCCGCATTTATTGGCCAGGCATTGCGTGGAGAAGATCTCACTGTATTTGGAGATGGTAGCCAGACCAGGAGTTTTTGTTATGTAGATGATTTGGTTGAAGGTATTTATCGTTTGCTAATGAGTGAGTATAACATGCCTGTGAATATTGGCAACCCTGATGAAATTTCTTTAAAAGATTTTGCAGCAGAAATTATCCGGCTTACGGGCACCACGCAAAAAATTGTTTACAAAGATTTACCTGTAGATGATCCTAAACAAAGGCAACCTGATATCAGCAAAGCAAAAGAAAAATTGGATTGGCAACCAAAAGTAAGTCGTGCAGAAGGGCTGAAAATTACTTACGAGTATTTTAAGAATCTTCCTAAAGAAGAACTGGATAAGTTGCCG
>JBDSYV010000145.1:0-4529 GCA_040110925.1 Ferruginibacter sp.
AAGAGCATGGGCAGGAATAAAATCATCTCTTATTACTTCACCTAATTCGATTCCTGCATTTTTTATATATAATTTTTCCATAAGAAATGGCAGATGCTCACCTGTTTTTTTGTTGGATAAAAAAATACTGTTCATCCATTTAAACAAAAAACCATCACCAGTATTTTTGGTCATGCTATTCAATATTTTCAATTCAATGGCAGATACCGGAGGCAACTTATTTTTTTTTAGTTTTTGAAAGTTCTCTTCATTTCTTTCCCCGCAGTTTTTGAAAACCGCAATATAAAAACCTTCGCCTTTTAATTTATCCGGGTAAAAACGATAGCCATTTGCATTGTGCTTTTCAGATTGTGTTTCTATAATATTCCAACCAGCATCCATTTTTAATTGTAAGGATTGCATGCCTGTATTATCCATAATCCAGTCAGCAATAGTTTCATCTTCTGCTGTTGAATAAGAACATGTGGAATAAATTAAAACACCTCCAGGCTGCAGCGCCGGCAATACATCGGCAAGAATGCGCTGCTGTCGATGGCTGCAGAGCATTACATTTTGCAGGCTCCATTCATTAATGGCATTTTCATCTTTCCGGAACAAGCCACTGCCACTGCAGGGTGCATCTACAACTATCACATCAAAAAATTTATTTAACCTTTGAAAGTCCTTTGCATCGTTATTAGTTATCACAACATTATCAGCGCTCCATTTAATAATATTTTCTGTGAGAATATTTACCCTGGCTTTTATGAGTTCATTGCTCACCAGCAAACTTTCTTTTGACAAAATCGATTGAAGCAGTGTAGATTTCCCGCCTGGCGCCGCACATAGATCCAATACTTTTAGTGACTGTTTTAAATCAATGGATTGCTTAAGGGCCTGCTCCAAAAACATACTGCTGGCTTCTTGTACATAATAAGCTCCTGCATGAAAAAGCGGATCGAGTGTAAATGATGGCCGCTCTGAAAGGTAGTAACCATAGGAACTCCAGGGCACTTTATCGTGAATCGGCAATTGTGAATCGTGAATAGTGAATTTGGTGGGATTGATTCTTATTGATGCTATTTGTGCCTCAATTTGATGAGTTTCAAGGAACTGCTGCTCATCAAATCCTTTTACATCTTTTAATGAGGATATTAAATCTGCTGGTAGTTTTTTTGTCAATAGCTATTTAATAGAACGTTGCAGGTAAAATGTTATATAAAGATACAGCGAGACAAATGCTAAATGCCTTAATTCTGGCAATAGATTAAAAGATTTTTCTAACAAATATTATATAAGTTTTAACTCTGCACATAAATCCTGCAGCACTTTTTTTGCATCGCCAAAAAGCATGGATGTTTTTGGTTGAAAGAACAATGCATTTTCTATGCCGGCATAGCCAGGTTTCATACTACGTTTATTTACTATTACAGTTTTAGCTTGTTCCACTTCTAAAATAGGCATACCATAAATTGGCGATGCAGGATCATTTTTTGCCGCCGGATTCACCACATCATTTGCACCGAGAATTAAAACTACATCTGTTGTTTTAAATTCGTCATTAACTTCTTCCATCTCCTTTAGTTTTTCGTAAGATACATCCGCTTCTGCAAGTAAAACATTCATATGCCCGGGCATTCTTCCGGCAACAGGATGAATAGCATAAATAACATCCACGCCTTTTTCATTTAATATTTTTTCTAGTTCATGGCAAACATGCTGAGCCTGTGCTACTGCCAGGCCATATCCCGGAACGATGATAACTTTATTGGCATAGCTCATGACCATTGCAGAATCGCTTAAGGAAATTTCTTTATAATGCCCCTGCTCACCAGTTGTTGCTGCTGCAGTTTTGTTGCCACCAAATGAACCTATCAATACATTTCTTAAAGAACGGTTCATGGCCTTGCACATAAGAATGGTGAGCAATGTTCCTGCAGCACCAACAAGAATACCACCGGTAAGCATTACTTTATTATCATACAAAAATCCGCCACAGGCTGCAGCTACACCAGTAAATGAGTTGAGGAGAGAAATGACAACAGGCATATCTGCACCACCAATTGGCATAACAAAAAACACCCCATAAAATAAACTTAAAGCAAGGATAACATATATCAAATAACTATTTGCAGGATTAATAACCAGCCATGCACCTAAAATAATGGCGATGCCAAGGATTAATAAATTAAGTACATTCTGCCCGGTAAAACTCATGTCCTTTACTTTGCCATTCAACTTTCCCCAGGCTATCATACTACCTGCAAATGAAACTGAACCGATAATAAGACCAAGTACTATGATGAGTACTTTTCCAGTGTGCTCACCTGCAATACCCGTTAGTTGGATCTCATGGGTTAGGTGGTTAAATTCTACTATTGAGATCAATGCAGCACAAGCACCACCCATACCATTGAAGAGGCTTACCATTTCCGGCATTGCCGTCATCTTCACTTTTTTTGCTGCAAGTGTTCCAATGATGCAGCCAATGAGCAAGCCGCCAAATATCCATCCATAATTATGTAAGCGACTTCCTGTTTCAGGACTTTGATACAGAAAAATAGTTCCGGTAATGGCAAGTCCCATTCCGAAAGCAGCAACAATATTTCCTTTACGGGCACTTGCAGGACTGGATAGCATTTTCAATCCAAGAATAAATGTTACCGAAGCAATAAGATAGCAGAGCGTTAGTATGTTTAATTCCATATAGCCCCTCCTAACCGCCCCAAGGGGAGGAATACCCACTTTTTTACAAGTAAGGTTTTAATAAATAATTGGAATAATGATCTCATGATTTTTTTTATTTATAACAGTAAAACAACCTCCCCCCTTGGAGGATTTAGGGGGCTTTTTTCTTTTTAAACATTTCTAACATCCTGTCTGTAACTACAAATCCGCCCACTACATTTAATGTACCCAATACAACTGCCAGGAACCCGAGTATGAGTGCCAGGTAATTATGATCCTCTGCCTGTCCCATGATGATGATCGCTCCAATAACAACTACACCATGTATCGCATTGGCGCCACTCATCAGCGGTGTATGAAGAACACTTGGCACACGGCCAATCACTTCTATGCCCACAAAAACCATGAGGATGACAATATAAATAATCTGTTGGTTGTCGTAAATAAAATTCAGGATATTTTCCATGTCAAAAATATTTTTATTAATTACTTTCCATTTTCAATTGAACACTTTTCATGTTCCCGATCTCGTTCTAAACATTTGGTTTTGCTACGCAGGTTCCTTTCACCAGGTCGTCGTCAAAATTCAGGTTCAGGTTTCCTTCTTTTGTAATGATGAGTTGCAGGAAATTTAAAATATTCTTGCCGTACAATTTACTTGCGTCACCCGGCATATCAGATGGCAAAAATGAATTGCCGATAATGGTTACACCATTCTTTAAAATTGTTTCATTGTTTTTTGTAAAGGCCGTATTGCCCCCCGTTGCTGCCGCAAGGTCAATAATTACAGAACCAATTTTTATATTGGCAAACATTTCTTCTGTTATGAGCAAAGGCGCTTTCCTACCTGGTATTTGTGCTGTGGTAATTATGATATCAGCTTTTGCAACGCTTTCAGCAATCTTAGCTTTTTGTTTTTGCATAAATTCTTCCGTTTGCACTACCGCATAACCACCGGCTTTGCTTGCATCGGCGGCACCTTCCACTTCAATAAATTTTGCACCAAGGCTCATCACTTCTTCCTTCACTGCAGGGCGGGTATCAAATACTTCTATAACAGCACCCAATCTTCTTGCAGTAGCAATAGCCTGAAGTCCCGCAACACCGGCACCAAGTATCATAACTTTTGCAGGAGGAATACTACCGGCGGCTGTCATAAACATTGGAAAATAACGGGAATATGTATTAGCAGCTTTCAAAACAGCTTTATAACCTGCTATATTAGCCTGGCTGCTTAATACATCCATACTTTGTCCACGGGTAGTGCGGGGCAGCATGTCCATACTGAATACCGTAATATTTTTTGCAGCCAAGCCAGTAATTTTTTCTTTATTGAATAAAAACTGGTAAAGACCAAGCAAAAGTTTATTGTTGATTTTATTTAAATCCTCATCAGCAACCATATTAATTGAAAGGATGATATCTGCCTGGAGTATGGCTTCTTCTCTTGATGTAACTATTGCCCCGGCTTCAATATATTTTTCGTCGCTCGCAAATGCATTCATCCCCGCACCGGATTCTACAACCACATTTACATGCCATTTTTTTAGGATAATGATGTGTTCCGGAATTAATGATACTCTTGTTTCTGGAAAAATTTCTTTTAGTACAGCAATGGTCATAATAAATTATTGCGCCTAAGGTAGGCAATTTTAAAATCGGATGCTGAAATGTTGCTTATGATAGAAATCATTTCGCAAAAAAACTATACCGATAAAAAATAAATCTATGGTAAGTGTTACCGCTTTATGTGTTTTAATTTCTTCCCATACAGCCTCCATTTCAGCGCTCCAGTGTATGTCGTCAAATATTAAAACGGTTGAAGACGTTGAGTGGTTAAGAAGTATAGAAAAATATTCAAG
>JBDSYV010000146.1:0-4292 GCA_040110925.1 Ferruginibacter sp.
AAGCAATCAAATTTAGAATGGAGCAATTAGGTTATACTCAAACAGACCTGGCAAATGTGGTTGGGCTTAAAAGCAGAGCAAGTGAAATATTGAATCGAAAGAGAAAACTTTCACTTGAAATGATAAGACAAATTCACGACAGCTTAAATATTCCAACAGAGGTTTTAATTCAAGCTTACTAAAGTACATCGGCCAATTTTGGTTTTGCTGTTCATACAATGCCATTAATCAAAAGAACTGAAAGCAGCGGGAGTTCCGGTGCTGCATTACTATACGCTTGGCCGGCCTGAGATTGTTTGCCGTTGGTGTTGCTTTACCATGAGACGCCGCCGTCTGGTCTCCCGACCAACGGCGTAAAACGGATAGACAAAATAGCACGCCATTTTTTATTGAGGATTGCTTAATTGTTGCTCTATATTTTTCAACTCGCTGATAATACCGTTAAGCCTTTTTTCCTCTTTTGCTATGTTTCGTTTGCCAAGATAAAAATAGGCAAAGAGCATCCAGGCGGCATACACTGCAACAAAGATGATTACGTTTACAACTGGCCTGCCCGAAAATATTTCCAACACATAAATGCCCATGGCCACATTCAGTAAGATATAATATACCGGCATGTTCCACTTGTTTTGCTGTTTGCGCATTTCATAATATTGCTCCCATTTGTGTAGGTGCATGGCGGGTGTTTCCGTTTCGCTAATAGCTTTAAGCTTTTTGTAAATATTAAACATGAATGCTGCCTGGAAAATACACACCAGGCTTATCAAAGCCATGGCAGCATACGTATACCATTTAGTAAAATTTAAATTTGCGAACAGGGCCATAGCAATTATAAGCGCCGCTGTTATGAGCAGCATGATGGCTCCGCCCAGTTGTTGCTTTTGCATTTTTCTTTTTGTATTTAATGACGTTTTATTAATAGTATCCACTGGCACTACAGTTCCTGACGACTGCGGCTGCTGATACATGTTTTTTAATGAATCAAAGTCTTGCATAACTGTTGTAGATTTCTGTAAGTTGTTTTTTAATACGAAAGATCTTTACCCTCAAATTATTTTCTGTTATCCCGGAAATCGCTGCTATCTCATCATAAGGCTTGTCTTCCAAAACCAGTGAAATAATAAACCGATCTGTTTCCGCCAGGCGGCTAATACTTTTATATAGCAATTGCACATCCTGCTCAATGCTGTTTTCATGATCGGCAGGCGGGATAAAATCACTGTGATCAATGTCGATTGTTACTGGTTTCTTTTTCCGTAAATATCCCAGGCAGCTGTTCACTGCTATTCGGTATATCCAGGTGCTCCATTTCGATTCCGCCCTAAAATCTTTCATGTTATTCCACACCGAAATGAAGGTTTCCTGGAGCAAATCTTTGGCTAGTGCCTCATCGCCGGTATAACCAAGACATAATTTTTTTATACCGGTTGCATATTGATTGTATAATGCGGTAAACTGTTCTTGCTGATTCATCTAATAAAAACGATTGGTATCAAATATAAAGCTGTCGGTCTTTGAACTGCTGTTTTAATTTAAAAATTGATCCAATTCATTATAGAACCAGGTAGGTTGATCATACATGATAAAATGTTTACTGCTTGCCACATGAATAATGGCCACCGGCAATTGTTTAAACTGCTGCCCGATTAACTCGTAGCTTTTTTCTTTGGTTTCATATATACTACCGAGCACCAGCACAGGGGAAGTGATCCTTGCAATATCCTTCCGAAGGTCGGTGGTTGCCAACTCAATTAATGCCAGCCCAAGTGTGCGGCGATTGCTTCGATACTGCCATGTAGCAATTTCTCTTGCCCTTGCGGTATCGTTTACCTGCCAGAATAATGCCTTTGCTGTGTTATCAATAAAGCCGCTGTCTGGCAGACTTTCAAAATTCCTTACTGCGGCCTCAGGATTGTACATGGGATTTTTTTTCAGGGAATCTGCATTCGCATTTGGGTCTGATAGCGCCGAGAGAAAGGGCATGCCATCTACGCAAACCAATTTGCCAAACAATTGTGGTGCGGTACTGCTAACCCATAATCCCATAAACGAACCCATGCTGTGCCCGATAATAATGGGTTTAACCAGGTTGTTCGATTGCACATAGCGGATGATTTCGTTGCGAACTGTTTTTAAAATAGGCGTATCAATAGGTGCAACACCTGCAAAACCTGCAACAGTGATTACATGGCACTCATAACGATCTTTTAAATGTGCTACTGTTTCTTTCCAAACGTCTCCGCTGCAACTAAAGCCAGGTATAAGTATTACAGGCTGTCCTTTACCGGTTACAGAAACGGTAAAAGCTTTTGGAATAGTCTGTCCAAAACTTAGCTGCATAATGATTTGTAATGTTGAAATTAAAATGATTTTTTTCATAACTGTGTTTCGTTTTTAGTGTTTACAGTTATTTGATGCAGGAAGGGGAAAATTATTACAGGTTAAGCAAAAAATATTTTAAAGAGTATTGATTTGCGGGCAAATAATTTATTCCCGGCAGGGTGGTTTCTTGGAAGCAAAATTGTTTTCTGAGTTTCTTAAGTGTATAATTGTTCTTTCCCTATCCTGCCCTTGGGATAGGTGTGAACTCCATCAAAACTTTAAGCTTCCTTACAACTAACACCTGTTAGTTTTTTTGTACTTTTACAACTTAATTTAAGTCTATGCAGCTTCACGATTTGGAAAAAGCATTCCTGGAAAAAATTGATAATGAAATAAAAATTGAGCCCAAAGACTGGATGCCCGAGGCTTACCGCAAAACTAATGTGCGGCAAATAAGCCAGCATGCACACAGTGAAATAGTAGGCATGTTGCCCGAAGGCAACTGGATTAGCCGTGCACCTTCCTTAAAACGCAAAGCCATACTCATTGCCAAAGTGCAGGACGAAGCCGGGCATGGACTATACCTTTATTGCGCAGCCGAAACACTGGGCACCAGCCGGGAACAAATGATTGACGACCTACATAGCGGCAAGGCAAAATATTCTTCCATCTTTAATTACCCCACACTTACCTGGGCCGATATGGGTGCCGTGGGCTGGCTGGTAGATGGCGCTGCAATCCTGAACCAGGTGATGCTTACCCGTACATCATACGGCCCTTACGCCAGGGCCATGGTGCGCATTTGTAAAGAAGAAAGTTTTCACCAGCGCCAGGGTTTTGAAACACTGCTTGTGTTAAGTAAAGGAACTGCAGAACAAAAAGCGATGTGCCAGGATGCCATCAATCGCTGGTGGTGGCCAAGCCTTATGATGTTCGGTCCCAAGGACAGCGAAAGCACCAACAGTGACCAAAGCATGAAATGGAAAATAAAGCGCAAGACCAACGATGAACTCCGGCAAAATTTTGTGGATATGATTGCAGAGCAAATAAAACTATTAGGAATGACTTTGCCCGATGCCGACCTGAAGTGGAACGACCAAAAAAAGCATTATGATTTTGGCGAAATAAACTGGGATGAATTCTGGAGTGTTGTAAAAGGCAATGGCCCATGCAACAAACAAAGATTGGAAGCCCGTAACAAAGCACATGCTGAAGGTGCATGGGTTAGAGAAGCGGCGATGGCTTATGCGGAAAAGAAAAAGGAATCACAAATAGAAATGGTTGTTTAATTACATTACTGATTATTAATTATTGATTATTAATGGCAACGTATAAGCATTTTTATGAATTGCCAGTTTATAAAAGCTGTCGAATTTTTCGTAAAAAGATTTCAGAAATAGTTAAGAAATATTTTCCAAAAACTGAAGATTATCTTTTAAAATCCCAGGTATTAAGATCTTCACGTTCTGTTACTGCAAATATTGCAGAAGGATTTGGAAGATTTCATCATCAGGAAAATATTCAATACTGCAGGCAAAGCAGAGGCTCGCTTACGGAAACCTTAGAACACATGATTACCGCATTAGATGAAAAATTTATCAAGGAAGACATCATGAAGGAAATCAATGAGCAATATCAAAACTGCTTAAAAGAATTAAACCTTTACATAAAATATTTAAAAACTGTAAAAGCAGAAAGCTAATAATCAATAATTAATAATCACTTTATGAACATACAAATTCGCAAATTCTATTACGGAGACATCCCCGAAGAAACGACAGGAAGCAACGAAGAAATTAAGTCTTCGCAAATCCCTCCTTCGGGAGGTGGGGGGGCGTTTCCTCTATGGGAAGTTTTCATCCGCAGCAAGCAAGGCCTCGATCATAAGCATGCCGGCAGCCTTCATGCAGCAGATGCCTCAATGGCAATTGAAAATGCAAGAGATGTTTATACACGCAGGCAGGAAGGCA
>JBDSYV010000147.1:0-10915 GCA_040110925.1 Ferruginibacter sp.
GTCAATATCTGCCAGCTTAATGGCTATATCAGGAAGTATAAAAAATTCAGGGTCTTCCCCACTGCGGGTAATCAGTTGAATACCATTATCGGTAAGTTCTACCTGGTTGTTTTTTTCATCTATGGCAAAATATAATTCGGTATCTACCTTTGGCATTTCTTTTTGCTGATCTGCCAGGTAATAATTTTCACTTTTCTGTAGCTTAACACGAATACCGGGTTCACTTAAAAATTTAATCAGGGCGCTGTTTTTCGGAAGACCTCTATGTGCCCTCATTAATGCAAGGCCGCCATCCTTAGGGTCATCATTACCTTCGCCAATTTTCTTTTTTGCTTCAATTAAATATTGATTTACGGCTTTGCGTTGTGCATCTACCAGTTTTTCAATCCTTGGTTTCAGATCAAAAAACTGCTGAGTGTTATCGCTATGGCCAATGGGACCACTGATGATTAAGGGCGTACGGGCATCATCAATCAATACACTATCCACTTCATCCACCATAGCAAAATGATGTTTGCGTTGTACCATTTCATCAGGAGAATGCACCATATTATCCCTCAGGTAATCAAAACCAAATTCGTTATTTGTACCGTAGATAATATCAGCATTGTATGCAGCTCTACGGGCATCCCCGTTTGGTTCATGCTTATCAATGCAATCAACTCTTAGCCCTAGCCATTCAAAGATGGGGCCGTTCCACTCACTATCCCTGCGGGCCAGGTAATCATTCACCGTTACAATATGTACGCCTTCGCCTGCGAGTGCATTCAGATATGCAGGCAATGTACTCACCAGGGTTTTACCTTCACCCGTAGCCATTTCTGCAATTTTACCCGAATGTAATACCACTCCACCAACCAACTGTACATCATAATGTATCATGTTCCAGGTTACGGTACCTCCTCCTGCAGTCCAGGTATTTTTATAAATAGATTTATTCCCTTCTATGCTGATGTGATTTTTTTTAGCTGCCAGTTCTATATCCAGTTCAGTCGCTGTAGATTCCAGTGTCTCATTGGTAGAAAACCTGCGGCTGGTTTCTTTTACAACGGCAAAGGCTTCAGGAAGCAATTCATTTAATATGATTTCAATTTTTTTATCACGGTCTTTTTTCAGCGCATCCACTTCACGATAGATAGTATCTCTGCCACCGATATCTTCTATACCTAAAGCTTCAGCCGACTGTTTTTTGGCCTCAATTTCCTGGTTAGTTTCCAAAAGAAAATCGGCAATTCTTTGTTTGAATTCTACAGATTTATTCCTTAAAGCATCATTACTTAAGGATTGGTATTCTGCAAAAAAGCGGTTTATTTTTTCTACCTGCGGCCAGATTTGCTTTACATCTTTTTCACTTTTACTGCCGCCAAATAGTTTCGAAATAATACTCATTGTATAGAATGCTTATTAAAATAATATAAAGTTTACCTACCCTTCAAATATAGTGCAAGCGAATAGCTATGGCCAAATTGGCAGGGCTGGCAAAGGTATTGAATTATGGGAAGCAATTTATGGCGATTGAGATTTATAGCAGCGTTTAAAGTTAGATACGTTATTAAAAATTTATTTTATAAATCTTAATTATAGGTTCGCTCCAGATGGTTGAAATTATTACTGTTTTGCCCTACCTTTGCCGTCCAAAAATCAATGCTGCCTTATTGGCAACAAACTTTTAAAATTTCTACATAAATGAGTGGTGCATTAAAAGAGGTAAGACAACGGATTAAAAGTGTACAAAGTACCCAGCAGATAACCAAGGCAATGAAAATGGTGAGTGCGGCAAAACTTCGCCGTGCGCAGGATGCCATCACACAAATGCGCCCATATGCCCGCAAACTACAGGAAATGCTAAGCAATATTGTAAGCAACAGCGATGGAGATGTGGATTTGGCACTGGCTGCAGACCGCCCGGTAGAGAAAGCATTGATAATAATTGTAACAAGCGACCGTGGACTTTGCGGTGGTTACAACAGTAACCTGATTAAACTTACCAAACAAACGATTAATGAAAAATATGCTGCTCAAAACAGCAAAAGCAATGTAACTGTGCTGCCTATCGGCAAAAAAGGCTATGAGCATTTTCTCAAAAATGGTTTTAAAGTTGTGGATAGCTACTGGGATATTTTTACCGGACTTAGCTTTGACCGTGTGCAGGCTGCTGCAAAATATGCAATGGATGCATTTGCTGCTAAAGAATTTGATGCCGTGGATGTGGTGTATAGTGAATTTAAGAATGCAGCAACCCAGTATTTCAGTGCTGAACAGTTCCTGCCAGTAAAAAAAGTGGAAAAGGTGGCTAACCAGGCAAACGCTGATTTTATTTTTGAACCCGACCAGGCTACACTTATTGCCGAACTGATGCCCAAAATTTTAAATACCCAATTGTACAAAGCTGTACTGGATGCTAATGCAAGTGAACACGGCGCAAGGATGACAGCAATGGATAAAGCCAGTGACAATGCAAATGAATTATTGAAAAGCTTAAAAATAAGCTATAACAGGGCAAGACAGGCTGCCATTACTACCGAGCTTACTGAAATTGTGAGTGGGGCCGCGGCGTTGAATGGTTAGGCTTCAATTCGAAAATTTGAAAATTAGCAAATTGCTCAATGCTAAACAATTAAAATCTTGAACTTGTACTTTGTTTTTATGATTTGAAAATATGCACTTTGAAAATTAAAGTTTGCCAGTTTAAAGGGAAAAATTTTTCACATTTTCACATTAATACATGAACATCTCAACAATAATCCCCCATATAGAAGCGCTGATTTTTGCCAGCGACAAGCCTTTAACGGCATTAGACGTTACTGAGCTGGTAAATACCGCATTGGGATTTATTGACGACCGTGCCAGCCTGGACCAGGTAGAAGCAGCCATGGAAGGCATCCGGGAAAAATATGCATCGGAATTTTATGCATTTGAATTGAAACAAAGTGGCGGCGGATGGCAGTTTCTAACCAAACCGGAATACCACAAAACCGTAGCGCTAATCAATGGCGATAAATTTATAAAACGACTATCCACAGCCTCTCTTGAAACACTTTCTATTATCGCTTACAAACAGCCTATTACCAAAAGTGAAATGGAAGCAATTCGTGGGGTAAATTGCGATTATGCCGTGCAGAAATTGCTGGAAAAAGATTTAGTCATTATTTCTGGCAGAAATGAAGAAGCAGTAGGCAAACCTTTGATATATGCAACCTCCAAATCGTTCATGGATTATTTTGGGATAAACAGCCCTGATGAACTTCCAAGGATAAATGAGGTATTGATGGAGGAATTAGTAAAAGCTTCCTCCGTACAGGAATTGCAGGAAGGATTTGAACAACAATTAAATGGGGAAGAAGTAATTATTACTGAAGAAATAGTTGAGATAGAAACAGAAGACTCTCCCTTGGCCGCTGAAGCTGAAAACATTAAAAATACAATTGGAGAAAATAATGGCAATAATGCAACGGAAAAACCAACAGGTTTATCAGAACCAGTTGATTTACCTGATTCAGAAGAATCAGATAACCCGGGATAATTTTTACAGGCTGCCAGCAAAAATCATCATTATAAACATGTCTTGATGCAACTAACCTACACTACCCTGAAGGAGATGTGGGTGTCATTCTTCAGGATAAAAGCTTACAGGATAAAATTTCTGTTTTTTTTCCTGCTGCTCCTATTAACGGTATTGATGCTCCCCCGTTTTTTTCACTACATAGAAATGCGTGAAGGCATTGTGCTAAATGATTACCTGCTCAGCAGGCTGCCGGCATATAATGTTTCCCTACTGCTTTTTGCCCTTATCTGGTCTGTTATTGGTTTAGCTTTATGGCAATGTATATGGAACCCTAAGCAATGCCTGCTTTTACTGATTGCCTTTACTTTGCTTACTTTATTAAGGGTAGCCTGTTTATATTTCGTAGAGCTAAATGCACCGCCCGGATTAATCGTATTGCAGGACCCGTTAAGCAATTTTTTTTATGGCACTCATTTTATAACCAAAGATTTGTTTTTTTCAGGCCATACTGCTACTATGTTCTTAATGTATTTATGGTTTCAAAAAAGATCTAAAAAAATATTTGCATTAGCCTGCACTTGTATCGTAGGAATTTTATTGCTTGTTCAACATATCCATTACAGTGTAGATATTGTAGCTGCGCCGGTTTTTACTTATCTTACTTTCAAATTGGCAAAAAAAATATACTAACCCACAATTTTGCTTTTAATATGTTAAAGAATGATTATCCATTTTAATTGGGATGGATAAGTGATAAATTTGGATTTCCTATTAGTTATTTTGTATAGCGAATGGGAAAATTAAAAAAAACTAACATAACTGCTATGGGACGTATTGAAAAAAATATATTCTCCTTAGGTGAATCCATCACCGAAGAACAACTCGCATTTTTTGATAAGAACGGATACATAATTTTCAGGAAATTTTTGTTGAGCGAATCTGTACAATTATTTATTTCTGAAATGCAGCGGGTTCAATCTGAATGGATTGAACAGGGGATAGAAAAAGTGAATGGCATACCGGTAAAATATGGGAAAGATGAATCAGGGAATGCTATTGTACAACGTTTTTGCTTTTTATCCCAGTACAGCAAAGTCATGCATGAGTTGCTGCAATCGCCGCAGATACAAATGCTCACACGTTTTTTATACCCATATGAAGGAAGAGTGGCAGAAGATGAAAAAGACGGGCTTGTACTTAATAATTATTTACGAACACCGCAAAGCACTTTTACCCATATGGGCTGGCATACCGATAGCCCCAGGGATTTGTTTATGGGCCAGCGAATAATGCCCATGCTGAATGTGGGCATTCACCTGGATGATTGTCCCTTTAGTAATGGCGGTCTTCGCATTTTGCCCGGTACGCATAAGCAAGGCATTTTTAAACTCATGTTTGGTAAAAAATATTATATAGACAAAGATGCTGACCCCAATGAAGTTGGGTTTAATATAGAAGCCGGCGACTTAACTGTACATGATGGAAGAATATGGCACCGGGTAGAACAATCTCCTCACTTAGGAGAAAAGAGCCGCAGGAGGGTTATGTATATACCCGTTGTTACTGGCAAATACAAACCTAAATCTGAATATAGCAAGACCCCGTTTTACCATAAATTCAGTAAAAATGCGCATCATTAATTTAATACCAGTATCACTAAAATTTTTTCATGAATTATGCGCTGATAACCGGTGCCAGTAAAGGAATAGGCAAATCTATTGCTATAGAACTGGCTAAAAGAAAATACCCTGTTCTGCTGGTTGCCAGGTCAGAAAATGAATTGGAACTTACCGCCCGTGAAATTCATGAAGCCTATGGCGTAGCTACTGATTATTTAGCCTGTGATTTATCAAAAGAAAATGCAGCAATAGAAATATTTAACTGGTGTGCTGAAAAAAAATACCGGGTACAGGTATTGGTTAACAATGCAGGTTATGGCTATGCAGGCAAATTTGAAAATTATAACCTGGAAGCTTATAATGAAATGATGCAGGTTAATATGAATGCATTAATTGGCTTATGCCATGTTTTTATCCCCACATTAAAATCCTTTGATGAAAGTTATATTTTGAACATAGCCAGTTCTGCTGCATACCAGGCCACACCAGGGCTTGCCGTGTATAGTGCCAGCAAAGCCTTTGTACTAAGTTTTAGCAGAGCCCTTCATAGAGAGTTAGCTCATACAAATCTGTCCGTAAGTTGTGTTTGCCCCGGCGGCACAGACACTAACTTTGCATCCCGTGCACAGGTAGGCAATAAAGCTTTAAAGCTAGCGGCAAGAGTAAATATGACGCCTGCAGCAGTAGCAAAAATTGCAGTACATAAAATGTTTAAAAAACAACCCGAAATAATAACCGGAACCATTAATAAATTGGGCGCCTTCTTTGCCTGGCTGCTGCCAAAAAAGCTAGTTGAAAAATCTGCCGCCAGCATATATGAAGTATAATATCGCTCTACAATTCTCCCCGCTACTACTTACATTCGCAATATGGCAACACTTACCAATACACAATTAATTGAAATAGCCGAAATTTTTGAAACACCTGTATATGTCTACCATGCAGAAACTATAACATCACAATATAAAAAACTCACCTCTGCATTTGCAGGTAATGATGTTGTATTTTTTTACGCTTCCAAGGCCCTCACCAATATTAATATATTAAAGCATATACATTCCCTGGGAGCTAATGTAGATTGCAGTAGTATCAATGAAGCTAGAATGGCACTGATGGCTGGGTTTTCTCCAGATAGAGTTTTATATACTTCCAATGGAATTGGGTTTGAAGAAATTGAAGCTGCAAAGGACCTTGGCATTCATATCAATATTGATAGCTTAAGTAACCTGGAAAAGTTTGGTAAAAAATATGGCCATTCATATCCAGTAGGTATTCGGCTAAGGCCAAACATTATGGCAGGTGGAAACTTGAAAATTTCTACGGGCCACGATAAAAGTAAGTTTGGCGTTCCGGTAGAACAAATAGATAAAATAATTTCTCTCGTTGAAAAATATAACCTGCATATAAGGGGATTGCATGTACATACAGGAAGCGATATCAAAGACGTGGATACTTTCTTAAAAGGCATAGAAGTGCTTTTCGATATTATTCCGCAATTCCCGGAACTGGCATTTATTGACCTGGGCGGCGGCTTTAAAGTGCCTTATAAACCAGGAGATACAGAAACCGATATTCCCTTGCTTGCCCAAAAAGTAAAAGAGGCTTTTGAAAATCAACCTCATAACCAACACCTCCAAATATGGTTTGAACCGGGTAAATTTTTAGTAAGTGATTGTGGTTACCTGGTTACCCAGGTAAACCTGATAAAAGAAACGCCTGCTACTAGTTTTGTATCCGTAAACAGCAGTTTTAATCACCTGATTCGCCCCATGTTTTACGATGCCTACCATACGATAAAAAATATTTCTAACCCTGGCGGAAAAGAAAAAAATTATGCAGTGGTGGGCAATATTTGTGAAACGGATACATTTGCCTGGGACCGTCCATTGAATGAAGTGCGTGAAGGCGACTTACTCGTTTTTTACAATGCAGGTGCGTATGGATTTGAAATGGCTTCTAATTTTAATTCAAGACTAAAGCCTGCCGAGGTAATGGTAAAAGAAGGAAAAGCAACCCTTATCCGCAGGCGGGATGTCTTTGATGATTTATTAAGGAACCAGGTTTTGTAGTAATCAAAATGCATATTAATTATGGCCGGCTTTCGCCGGTTTTTTTATGATTTACCAATTCCTAAGTAAAAATAGGTTTGCACAAACCGATTTTTCTTCCAACATTTATGTAACTAATTTTCTCCCACTGTATGTATTCCCAACTTTGTAGTTTCAAAAAACTTATCACCACTACCTGCACTTTTATTATTCTTTTTGCTTCCTGTAGTAAAAAAGAAAACAAGTGGATAAGCGTAGACCCTGCTTATGCAAAATATGTAGAAGCTTATACCACTGGCGTAGTTTCCAAAACCAGCAGCATTCGTATTGTATTGGGACAAAATGCAGCTACCACGCATGTTACGGGCCAGCCGGTAGATGAAAATTTTTTTGATTTTACGCCTGCAGTTAAAGGTAAAGCAGTATGGTTGGATGCAAGAAGTATAGAATTTAAACCAGAAAAAAATTTATCTCCCGACCAGCTGTATGAAGTAAAATTTCAATTGGGTAAGGCAACAGATGTGCCTTCAAAATTCAAAACACTCAGGTTTAATTTTCAAACTATCAAACCTGCGTTTACAGTTTCTCATTATGGATTAAGAAGTACGGGAGAAAAAGATAAGATGTTACTTACCGGCAATCTTTTAACTGCTGATGCAGAAGATGCTTCGTCCGTTGAAAAAATATTATCTGCATCATACCCATCCGGGAAATATAAAATAAGCTGGCTACATGCAGGCAATGGAAAAACGCATGGGTTTAATATTGAAACCATCGAACGCAGTAAAGAAGAATATAGTTTGTTGCTTAAATGGGATGGGGCCATCCTCGATATTAAAAACAAAGGCGAACAAAAAATTCCTGTACCTGCTGTTGGCGTTTTTAAAGTATTGCAGGTAAAGCCTGTTAATGAAGGTCAACAATATGCGTCCGTTCAATTCAGTGACCCTATTGCTATAGGTCAGGATCTTACCGGACTTATAACATTTAGTAACCAGGAAAGCCCGGCCTTTACAATCAATGGCAGCGAAGTAAAAATGTTTGGCAGTGCTGCCCTCGAAGGCAGTTATACGATTAGCGTAAATACAGGCATAAAAAATTCCTGGGGCCAATCTCTACCTTATGCTTACACATCTAACATCATTTTTGAAAATCTGAAACCCTCAGTAAAAATCCTGGGAAAAGGAAATATACTTCCCAATGCCGGAAAATTAATTTTGCCGTTTGACGCTGTAAATCTAAATGCCGTTGATATCAGTATCATTAAAATTTATGAAAACAATATTCCACAGTTTTTACAGGAAAATGATTTAGGGGGCAACAACGAACTACGCAGAGTGGCCATGCCCCTAGTACATCAGACATTAAGATTAGATGATGACAAGACGCTTGACCTGCATGCAAAGCAGCGCTTTAGCCTTGATATAGATAAATTTCTAAAAACTGAACCCGGAGCTATTTACCGTATCACCATTGGCTTCAGGCCCGATTATTCCTTGTATTCAGGCAAGGAAGAAAAAATTTCTGTAAAAAATGAAGAGGAAGAAAATGAAGAGGACGACACGGAAGAATCTTATTCAGCAAATGATGCAAACCTTGATAACAATAACGCTGAAAATTTTTGGGACAGGTATGACAGCTATTATCCCTACGGTTACAACTGGCAAAAAAGAAATGACCCCGCAAGTAAATCTTACTATAATAAAGAAAGATGGGCCACCAGGAATATCCTGGCCAGTAACATTGGCCTTACCGCAAAAAGAGGAAATGATAATAGCCTGAGGATAGCTATAACAGATATTTTAAGCACCGAACCTATGGGTGGCGTGGATTTACAGGTAATGAATTTTGCACAGCAAATTATTGGAAAGGCAAGCAGTAGTAGTGATGGTTTTGCAACAATTGATTTAAAGGAAAAACCTTTCTTACTCATTGCCAAAAAAGGAAATGAAAAAGGGTATCTAAAACTGGATGATGGCAGCTCATTACCACTTAGTCGCTTTGACATTAGCGGGGAAGAAATAAAAAATGGCATAAAAGGTTTTGTATTTGGAGAAAGAGGTGTGTGGCGGCCCGGTGACAGCCTTTACCTTAATTGTATGGTGGAAGACCAAACAGGAAAATTACCAGATGAGCACCCCATGGATTTTAGCTTGTACACACCCCAGGGCCAGCTGTACAGGCATGCCGTAATGCAGGGCCTGGATGGATTCTATAGTTTTAAAACCAATACAGATGCTGCTGCCCCTACAGGTAACTGGCTGCTAAAAGCAAAAATTGGCGGAGCCGTTTTTGAAAAAAGAATAAAGATAGAAACGGTGATGCCCAACAGGCTTAAAATAAATCTTGACTTTGGTAAAGATGCATTGCTGGGAAATGCCAAAGGCAATGAAGGAACATTAAATGCCAAATGGCTGTTTGGAACACCAGGAAAAAACCTGAAAGCAAAAATTGATGCATCGTTATATTCACGCAAAACTATTTTCCAAAAATTTGCAGGATTTGTTTTTGATAATCCCACATCGGAGTACAGTACCCAAACCAAAGTGCTTTTTGAAGGCACGCTCAATGAAGAAGGTAATGCCAATATCAAAACAGATTTTGCTACAGATGAAGCTGCACCTGGAATGCTTACTGCAAACCTGCTTACAAAAGTTTTTGAGCCGGGGGGAAGTTTTAGCGTGGATTATATGAGTGTTCCTTACAGTCCGTATAATAGCTATGCAGGTATAAAATTACCAGCAGGTGAAGCGCCGTTTGACTACCTGCTTGCAGGAAAAGAACATACCATACAAGTTGTGGATGTAGACAGCCGTGGAAATTTAATTGCTGGAAACAGCGAAGTGGAGTTACAATATTATCGCATAGAATGGAGATGGTGGTGGGATGATAGCGGCGATAACCTGAGCAACTTCAGCCAAAACGATTACAATAAATTATTAAAAAAAGAAACCATAATGCTCACCAACGGCAGGGGTCAATGGCAGTTTAGGCCGGGTGCAGATGAGTGGGGCAGGTATCTTATTTTAGTAAAAGACAAAAAAAGCGGGCACACTACCGGCCAGGCATTTTATATTGATGAGCCGGGCTGGCAAAGCCGAGGTGGTAATGAAGAACAATCCGCTGCATCCATGTTATCCTTTACCAGCAACAAAGAAAAATACAATGTGGATGATGAGGTTACCCTAAACATTCCTTCATCAAAAGGAGGACGAATACTGGTAAGCATTGAAAACGGAAGTCATGTATTAAAAACATTCTGGAAAGAAACCAGCCAGGGACAAACTACTATAATTTTTAAAGCAGAAAAAGGTATGGCGCCAAATGTATATGCCACGGTAAGCCTGCTGCAGCCGCATGCACAAACCATAAATGATTTGCCCATCAGGATGTATGGAACCATTCCCATTTTTATAGAAGATAAAACCACGATACTAAAACCTTTGCTAAGTATACCGGCTTCTATTAGGCCGGAACAAACTGTTAGCCTTTCAGTAAATGAAGCTAATGGAAAAGAAATGACATATTGCATTGCCATTGTGGATGAAGGATTACTTGATTTAACCAGGTTTAAAACGCCTGACCCTCATGCGGCATTTTATGCAAGAGAAGCATTGGGTGTAAAAAGTTTTGATTTGTTTGATTATGTAATTGGTGCCTGGGGAAGCGACCTGGAAAGGATTCTGACCATTGGCGGTGATGCCGATGCAGGACCTGCTAAACAAAAAACAGCCAACAGGTTT
>JBDSYV010000148.1:0-34714 GCA_040110925.1 Ferruginibacter sp.
TTGTTTTACCAGGTAGCCACCTCAGGCCTTGATGCCAGTAATATTTCATTTCCCCTGCGTAAGGTTTTTCAACATAGCAAAAATGTAAGGGTACGCATGGCAGAAGTAAAAGCCATAAACACAACAAATAAAAAACTGCTTACAAATATTGGCGATTTTGATTATGATATATTAGTTATTGCAACTGGTGCCGATACCAATTTTTTTGGCAATGATATGATGAAGCAAAATGCTTTTCCAATGAAGAGCACAGTGGAAGCTTTGCAAATAAGACATAGACTGCTTCATAACCTGGAAGATGCTGTGATGTTAAATGATACAGAAGCATTGCAACGCATTTTAAATATTGTAATTGTAGGTGGCGGACCAACAGGAGTTGAGTTAAGCGGTGCTATTGCAGACATGAGAAGGTTTGTATTGCCAAAGGATTATCCTGAAATTGATTTCAGCAAAATGAATATTTACCTGCTGGAGGGTTCGCCTAAAACACTTGGCGCTATGAGTGACAAGAGCAGCGCAGACTCCCTCAATTATCTTAGGAAGTTAGAGGTGCAGGTATTAACCAATACACTTATAAAAGATTATGATGGCAATACCGCTACTATGAATGATGGCATGCAGATTGAAACGGCCATGGTCATCTGGGCTGCAGGTATTAAAGGAAATATTCCGGCTGGAATAAATACAGAGATGGTTGCAAAAGGCAACCGCATAAAAATAGACAGGCATTGTAAAGTATTGAATGAAGATTCTATTTATGCCATAGGTGATGTGGCCTTCATGGAAGAACCAGCCTGGCCTAACGGTCATCCGCAGGTAGCGCCAATAGCTATACAAATGGCAGATATGCTTGCAAAAAATTTACAACGTGTGCAGAAAAAAAATGTGCAGCCCGACCTTTATGAATTTGTATATAAGGATAAAGGCGCCATGGCTACAGTGGGCCGAAACCTTGCAGTGGTGGATGTACCCAAACCAAAACTTCATTTTCATGGGTTTTTTGCATGGCTCATCTGGATGGCATTGCATCTTATGTTGATTCTTGGTGTTAAAAACCGTTTCTTCGTTTTCAGTAACTGGTTGTATAATTATTTTACTTACGACCAGAACCTGCGGCTGATATTTAAAGCATTTTATAAGGAGAAAAATGAATTGGAATTTCCACAAACATAAATATGTCTAAAAAGTTTCTAACAGCAGAATGGAATAACCTTATCATGGCCAATTATGAAGTGGATAAATCATTTCTATTGTCCATGCTACCTGCTCATACCCAACTGGACACGTTTTACGGTAAACATTTTATTAGCCTGGTAGGCTTTATGTTTAATGATGTGAAACTTAAAGGTATTCCTATACCTTTTCATAGAAATTTTCCTGAAGTAAACCTGAGGTTGTATGTAAAGCATTTTGATGGAAAGGAGTGGAAGAGGGGGGTGGTATTCATTAGCGAAATTGTACCCAAGCCTGCAATAACCATTATTGCCAATGCTTTATATAAAGAAAAATACCGTACCATGCGGATGAAAGCGTTTTATAAAAAAGAGACTGAAAGAATCCGGCTTGGTTACGAATGGAAGTATAAAAATGAATGGTATTATATAAAAGCTGAAACTGGCATAAACCCCTTAACAATGAAGGCAGGTAGTGAAGAAGAATTCATCACACAGCATTTCTGGGGGTATGCAAAATTGAATGAAAAGTGTACTAATGAATACCAGGTGGCACACCCTCAATGGAAACTTTTTCCGCTGGAAACTTTTAATATTCATTGCCGCTTTGATGTATTATATGGAAATGAATACTCATTCTTAAATGAGATGAAACCTTACAGTGTATTTGTTGCCAAGGGATCACCGATTACCATTTTTGGAAAAACAGTATTATGACTCATTTTAAAGTTTCATCAGCATTTTTTAAAACATCATAAAGGCTTAGTACATTTATTATTTTTGCTGGTAATGGTTTTGTAAAGTTGATTATTTTTTTTTCTCCTTTTTTTAAATGAAAATAATTTTCATCCGGCAAATTATTTTCGCCGAAACCAGATAGGTAAATATATTTTGCATCAGAAAAACTTTGAACAGCTACCTGGGTGGAATTAACTTTTGTAATTTTTATCCGGGGATTTTGAAGGAAATAAGCCTTTGGATAAATGCTATCGGGTAAATTTTGGTTATCATCAGCGTAAGCATTTTTTACCGCATACCATGCAGCTTTGGGCTGCCGGTTATAATCAGTGATGCTCCAGCTCGTTACCGGCCAGCAATCATTCAATTGCCATAGTAGTGTGCCCATACAAGATGGCATTTTGCTGCGGTGAATAATTATGCTGTTTTTTAAAATATAATATTGAAGGCATTGCGTGAGATAAACATAATTTTCAAGTGAAAGTTTTTTTAACCTGCTGCTGTCAATAAAATAATGCTGCAGGTAAAAATTTAATTTTTCAAATCCATCTGTTGCTTTTTGATGAGAGCGGATTACATCTGAAAATAAAAACCTGTCACAAGGTGCAGCGTATTTATTAAGCATATTCATTCCCGGCATGGATTGCATGCCATATTCACTTACAAATCTGCCTGTTTTTTCATAGAACTTTTCCCAGGGTTCTTTTCCCCACCAAAGCCCCCAATAGTGACTATCCCCCGAAGTATAACTTTTTGCATTTCCCCAACCGTATGTGGGAGAACTGCTTACATATGGCCTGCTGCCATCAAAATCATTCACCCATTTACGCAGGCTATCTTCAAAAAGCATTTTATAATCTGCCCAAACTTTTGCAGAATCTTCTCCATGTAAATTAAATTGTTGCTGCCAGCCCCAGTGATGCCAGGCTTCATCTATTTCATTATTACCGCACCATAGCACAATACTTTTATGGTGCCGCAATCTATGCAACTGGTATTTTATTTCTTCCTTTACATTTTGCATAAAAGCTTTGTCGCCCGGATACATAGCTCCGGCAAACATTAAGTCCTGCCACACATAGATATTTAATGAATCACATAAATCATAAAATTCATCTGCTTCATATATGCCGCCTCCCCAAACACGCAGCATGTTCATATTGGCGTTTTTTGCCATCAACAAAATTTTTCTATAATCAGCATTTTTTACGCGGGGTAAAAAAACATCTGCGGGAATATAATTGGCACCTTTCATAAATAACGGCTTGCCATTTACAATAAAATAAAATGAAGTGCCCATGCTGTCTTTTTCCTGGAGTAGCTTAATAGTATCTTTCTTTTTTCTATAAACTTCATCTCTTTGCTTTTGTAAAAGGGTTCTGGTACTGTTTATGTTATAACCATCTATCCATATTTTTTTCCAGATGCCACAGCTTGTGAAAGCAGGCCCCCAATCCCAGCCAAACTGGAATGCGGCCTTTCTTGCATAAACCCGGTTATTATCGGGCAATTGAATCCTGTTCATAGCGGCAATACTATCCGCCATTTTTTTTGCTGGGTAGAATCGTATGAGCAGTTCATTTTTACCTCGTAAAATAAGCGAACGAATATTTATAGCATACTGGCGAAACATGTTTTCTGCAAACAATATTTTTTTACCATTAAAATAAGCATCGGCGTAAGTATCCAGCCCATCAAATATTAAATCAATGTTTGGCTGTGATAATATTTTTTTATCAATATTGAAACTGCATTTATATTCCCACACAGTTGTGTCAATCCAGTGTAACTTTTTTTCGTTATCCCTGTAAAATGGTTCCGGAATTAATTTGTTTCGTAGTAGGTCGGTATGGATTGTTCCTGGAACTACGGCCTTATACCATTGCGTTGAACCAGCATTACGAAACTGCCAGTTAGCATTCAATTCCTGTTTGAAAGGCTGGCTTTTTGCATAAGTTGGGAATAAAAAAAATAAAAGGAAAAATCGAAACATGCAATTAAGGTAACCATTTTATTCTTTGTTGGTTATCCAGTTAGAAATTCGTATTGGTTTAAGCGTAAGGAAAATAGCATTAAGTTTGCTTATGCCTGTTACAATAAATATTGTGTTGATTATATTAAAATAACTATCGGCTATGAAAATAGATGTTTCATACCTGCAACGCTGCATTGCAACTTTAGATAAAGCAAATTCTTTGTTTATTAATGCCGATAGAGAATCCTTAGATTTTGATATGTATCGCTCTGCATGTATCAAAGAATTTGAAATAATATTAGAACAAAGTGGAAAACTGCTTCGAAAGACTTTGTATTACTATTTTCATTCCTCAAGTGCAGTGGACCAGCTCATATTTAAAGATGTATTCCGCCAGGCTGTTTTGCGAAGTATTATTACACCTGAGGCTTGTGAGCGATGGCTTCAATACCGGGACAGCCGCAATAGAACAGCTCATGATTATGGAGTTAACTTTGCAGAAGAAGCGCTACTTCTCATTCCCCAATTTATCAAAGATGCCAGGGATTTAGCATTTGCCATTAAAAAACAGAGTGACCACAACGATGCTATTACGTAAAAAAGATAAAGATTGTTTAGTTGAAATATTTTCAAGCGTTAACCTGCCGATAGAAGTATGGGCCTATGGCAGTCGTATAAAAGGTACAGCTCATATAGGCAGCGATCTTGACCTGGTTATACGTACTCATAACCTTTTTCCACTTCCTTCAGGAATCTATAATGAGTTATATGAAAAAATTAAAAATAGTAATATCCCAATCCTTGTGGAACTTTGGGATTGGACAAGGCTTCCTGAGAGTTTTCAGAAAAATATAGAACATCAACACGAAATTTTATTTGAAAATATGAATAATATAAATTTTAAGCTTAACGATCCAACCACTGAATATAACAGAAAATCATTTGAGGATGATGTATAAGTATTAAAAATCTAATATTATTTCAAAGCTGCCAATCCGGCAAGCATGGCTTTTATTTCTCCGGCATCTACCCTTGTTTGTACAAGTTGCTCTTTCATTGAGAGGTTATTAAATGCCATTAAAGATTTTTGTGAAGCCTTTGCAGAGCTGTGGAATTCCACGGCGCCTGTTTGTTTTGCAATAGCTGTAATATTTGATGAACGTAACTCACTTCCTGGCATAATGATAATGCGATCATCTGCCTGCTTAACCATCGCTTCAAGGTTTGCAGTTCCTTCATCAACATTAGGAAAACCGCCAGATGTAAGCACTCTCTCAAAACCCAGTTCGATTATTTTTTCAAGTGCCTCAAAAATATTATTTGTCCTGTCTATTGCCCGGTGAAAAGTTAATCCCATCGGGTATGCAAGTGCTACAAGTTTTTTACAACGTTCAGTATCAACATTACCATCCTTTAAAAGTATGCCAGTAACAACGCCATCCATTCCCAGTTCACGGCAACATTTAATATCTGTTTTCATGATGTCAAATTCATCATCGCAGTATAAAAAATCACCGCCTCTCGGGCGAATAATAGGAAAGAGTGGAAGGCTGGTTTTTTCCCTGGCTTTTTTCAGCATACCATAAGAGGGGGTAGTGCCGCCTTCAGCAGGATTATCGCAAAGTTCAATTCGGTGAGCGCCTGCAGCTTCAATAACGGCAATACTTTCAATATTAAATGCAATGATTTCTAACCTATAATTCATGAAGCTTATAAAATATGTTTTGCAGGAATGATTCTATTTTGGGTAGTTGTTTTGATTGAATACATAAAACCTTCCACAATGGAATATGCGCCGGTTTCTCCTTTTTTATTGATAGCAATAAATCCTACCTGTAAATTCCTTGCTTTTTGTTTATCTCTCTTCACAATTCTTTCTACTGCTTTCCTACATGCTTGTTCAGGACTAAATCCCTGCCGCATTAATTCTACCACAAGGTGAGTGCCGCAGATGCGAATGACTTCTTCGCCTACACCGCTGCTTGTAGCTGCACCCACTTCATTATCTACAAAAAGGCCTGCACCAATTATCGGCGAATCACCCACACGGCCATGAATTTTATATGCCATACCACTTGTGGTAACTGCACCTGCAAGATTATTTTTTGTATCCAATGCTATCAACCCCATGGTATCATGGTTGGGACTTCCATCATCAAAAAATGCCGGTGCAAACGGACCGTTTTGTTTTTTATTTTCAATATTTATTTCAGGCTTGTATTCCGATTTTTTCAACCATTCTTCATAAGCTTTTTTAGCTTCGTCGGAAAGAGTTGGCTGTTCTATTTTAAATCCATTTTCCAGAGCAAACTGCTGTGCACCTTTTCCTACCAGTAATACATGAGGTGTATTTTCCATTACTTTCCTTGCTACAGAAATGGGATGTTTAATTTGTTCCAAACCTGCTACAGCACCACAATTGGATGCATGATCCATAATACAAGCGTCCAGGGTTACAATGCCGTCCCTATCTGGATAGCCGCCAAGACCCACGCAACAGTTGATAGTGTTTTCTATATAAATAGCGCCGGCTTCCACTGCATCAAGCGAGCTGCCGCCTTTTTCCAATACCTTCCAGGCTTCTGCATTCACAGGCATGCCGCTATCCCAGGTAGAAATAACAATAGGTGCTTTTGCTGATGAAGCAAAACCATTTAAACCTAGCGAGGAAAACCCAAGGCTGCTTAGCTGTAAAAATTTTTTCCTATTCATGAATTAGTTCTATTCATGCTGAGTTTTTTAATCATATCCGAGGATAAGGGATCGGCATAGATTCCAAATGCGCTGGTAACAACGCCTTTTATTTTTTGATCTTTCGATTCCACTGCATACACAACGTCCTCATCCGAAGGATTAGTTTCGCCTTCAAAGCGATAAACTTCCGTAATTTCAAAATCTCCCGGATTTAGGCAAATATCATTATCACTGCAGGTGAGTTTATCAAATGCCAGGTTGAAATCGAGGCTGTATCCTCTTTGTTTTAACCCGTTAATAGCACCCACCACTGTATCGTAACTATGCATTTTTAATATTTCGGATAAAGGTAAATTATTAGGGAATAGTAATCCAATAACTGCTAATTAATAATTGGATTGAAAAGCCGGAAGGGCTTTAATAAAAATGAGGCTGAATGCAATTCAGGGTTGAAGGAATGAGACCTGCAACAACCCCGTCAGGGGTTGAAAATTAAAATACTTAAAGCAAATATTTCTCGTCAAATTCAATCCCATTTTCAATAAGTAATCATTTGTATTCATCATAAAAACTTTCGGTCTTATGATGTTCTTTTTGGTTTTTAACATAGTTAATAATCATATCCTTTTCTCCTATAGAATAAGTAAATGCTCCATATTTATCCTGCCAACCTCTAAAATCCGGGAACTTACGGCATGCCTTCATCCAGTTACTACTCGCAACTTTAATATCCTTTACATACTCCGCAAGAGATATTGAAGGGTGAAGGTCTGAAAAGATATGATTGTGATCTTCTATTCCATTTATGCGATAAAGTTTACATTTTTTATTTTTTATCACTCCCCAGATATATTTATATAATTCTCCACTGTGTTTTTCCGTAATAGTTGCTCCCCTGTTCTTGGTTCCAAAAACAATCTGATAAAAAATTTGGCGGTAACTCATATTGTAAATTTTTATCAAAAATATAAATATTCAACTATTGATATATAGATAGCCTTTTCAATTAATACACTAAACCCCTTCGGGGTTAAAGTAATTTTTTTTAAGCCGCAGGTTTTACCTGCGGTTAATAAAATTCAAGCCCGCAGGGCTTAAATGCCAATCAAAAACATTTATATTTTTTCACATGGCATATCGGAGTATTAAAATACTCTTGCAATGATGCCTTAAACAAATACTAATAGCCCCTGGCAAATCAGAATATTAATTTGCTCTCGCATGCCTTTAAAAAATTCTAATTGACCAAAAAAAAATAATAATTGTTCACGAGAAAAAAAGTGTTTGTATTAATTTTTTGATTTCAATGGTTCACTTATAAAGTTAATGGTGGTCATATAAATTACTACAAATAGTGTAATGACTGCAGTGATTATAAATGTTGCTTTGGCTCCTGCATAAAACCAGAGCAGTCCGCAAAGGCTACTGGCAAGCAAGGCACAGATGCTTTGAAACCCGCTATAGGTGCCAATGGCGGTGGCCGTTTCAGCCCTGCTTACCAAGTTGCTTATCCATGCTTTTGAAATGCCTTCTGTGGCAGCGGCATACAAACCATACAATGCAAAGAGTGAAAGGAACACATAAAAATTTGTCGTAAATGCAAAACCAAGGTAAACAATGGCAAAAATGCACAATCCAAAAATAAACATCCGTTTAAAGCCAAGTTTATCTGCAATAATTCCCAGGGGATATGCCAATAAAGCATAAGCAAGATTGTAAAAAATATAAATACCAATTACTGCGGTATCGTTCAGTCCCGATTCTTTCATTTTTAATAATAGGAAAACATCTGAGCTGTTAAATAAGGCAAACAGTAAAAGACCAATGAGTAATTTCTTATATGCGGCAGGGCTTTTTTTCCAGTAAGAAGCAAAGGCAAAAAAATTGGTTTTTATTTTTTTTACAGGAGCAATTGTTCTTTTCTTTTCTTTAATAAGCAAAGTGCATATTATGGCCAGCAGTCCGGGTACAAACGCCAATATAAAAAGGGTTCTGTATTGACCAGGATAAAAGTATAGGTATGCCAATGCAATGGCAGGTCCGAATACAGCGCCAAGCGTATCAAGGCTGCGGTGAAAACCAAAAACCCTTCCCTTGTTTTCACTGCTGCATTCATCACTTAGCATAGCATCTCTTGCGCCCGTTCTTATACCTTTGCCCAGCCTGTCAATAGTCCGGGATAAAAATATCCACCATGGATAAACAAAGATTGCCAGCATGGGTTTGCTTATAGCGCTAAAACTATAACCAAGTTGAACAAATGGTAACCGCTTTCCGGATACATCGCTTTGCTTGCCAAAATAACTTTTGCTTAAGCCGGCTACAGCTTCAGCAACGCCTTCCAGCACTCCAATAAAAATTGCAGAGTACCCAATTGTTTTTAAAAACAGTGGCATAATGGGATACAACATTTCGCTAGCCATATCCGTAAATAGGCTCACTAATGATAATATCCAGATGGTTTTAGTTATGATCTTCACCCAATGAAAATAAATGAATTGATTCTATAATCCTTAAACAAAATCATTTTTTATGTTGTAACATTATGCTTATAGCATCATTTTATGCTGTATAGTGGGGTTAAGAAAGGCTGTTAATGTACATTTGTAATAAGTTTTAAAAAATATGATTAATACGAAAAAAGAACAATTAAAGAAAAAAGCTTCAGGAGCAACCATGTATAAGGGAGTTTTGGACATCAGCCGTAGCGGGATGGGATTTGTAATTGTAGAGGGAGAAGATAAAGATATTCTTGTAAGGCCAAACGATTTTGGTAAGGCATTTCATGGCGATACCGTAAGAGTAGAAGTGGCAAGAGATAGTGGAGGGAAGGGGAAAAGAGCAGAAGGAAAAGTTACCGATGTGGTTGAAAGAAAACAGCAGCAATTTGTGGGTAATGTGCAGGTAAATAAAACAAATGCATTTTTTGTATCCGCTTCTGAAAAGCCGGTACCTGATTTTTATATTCCCATGGAAAAATTAAATGGGGCAAATGATGGAGATAGAGTAATTGCTCGCTTTGTGCAATGGGGCAAAGGCGACAGGAAGCCTCAGGGCGAAGTTCTGCAGGTGATTACTGCAAAAAATGAGGCAGATATGGCCATGAAAGAAATTTTGCTTGATGCGCAGTTTCCTTTAAAATTCGAAAAAGAAGTTCTGGCGGCAGCGGAAAAATTAAGCACTCATCTTAGCCGCGAAGAAACAAAGAAGAGAAAAGACTATCGTGATATTCTCACTTTTACGATTGACCCGTTTGATGCAAAAGATTTTGATGATGCCATCTCCATCCGCAACCTTGATAATGGTAACTATGAAATAGGTGTTCATATTGCGGATGTAAGCCATTATGTTACGCCTGATAGCATACTGGATAAAGCTGCTTATGAAAGAGCTACAAGCGTTTACCTTCCAGACAGGGTTAATCCTATGTTGCCGGAAAAAATATCAAATGATTTATGTTCATTAAGGCCCAATGAAGATAAATATTGCTTTTCTGTTATTTACCAGATTACGAACAGGGCAGAAGTAAAACATAAATGGATTGGACGCACTATCATTCATAGCAATCATCGTTTTACTTATGAAGAAGTACAACAAACTATTGAAACGCATGAAGGCCTTCATTTCAAAGCCATCTTGTTGTTAAATGATCTGACAAAAAAATTCAGAAAGGAAAGATTTAATAATGGTGCCATAAATTTCTCATCTACCGAAGTAAAATTTAAATTAGATGAGGAAGGGAATCCTCTTGGTATTGTGGTGAAAGAAAGTAAAGATGCCCATAAACTTATTGAAGAATTTATGCTGCTTGCCAACCGTACCATTGCAGAATATATCTCCAAGATTAAAATAAATAAGGAACCTATACCTTTTCCTTACCGGATTCATGATACGCCAAGCGAAGAAAAGTTATTGCCGTTTGTTGCATTCGCAAAAAAATTCGGCTACAGTTTCGATATGAATGATGAATTGGAAGTAGCAAAATCTTTTAATAAACTACTGGCTGATGTTCAGGGAAAACCAGAGCAACATGTACTTGAGCAACTTGGCATTCGAACCATGGCCAAGGCTGCATATACACCAGAGAATATTGGACACTATGGTTTAGGATTTGAACATTACTGCCATTTCACTTCACCAATACGCCGGTACCCCGATGTGATGGTGCATCGCATTTTGCAGGATTGCTTAGATCATAATGTGAAGATTGACCAAAAGATGGATGTAAAATGCAAACACTGCAGTGCAAGAGAAAGAGCAGCTATGGAAGCAGAACGAGCGGGTAATAAATATAAGCAGGTGCAATACATGCAACAATTCATTGGCGATGAATTTGACAGTATCATCAGTGGAGTATCTGCATTTGGTTTTTGGGTAGAAACTGTAGAGCACAAATGCGAGGGACTTGTGAGTATTCGGGATCTTAGTGAGTTTGATGATTTTAAATTAGATGAAACAGATTATGCCCTGGTAGGTATGCGTACAAAGCAAAAATTCAGAATGGGGGATAAAATAAAAATAAAAGTTGTAGCAGCTAATCTTTTGAAAAGGCAATTAGATTATGAATGGGTTCAGAATGAGAGCAAACCAGCGCTTAACCAAAAAAAAGCAAAGCAGGTAGTTTCAAAAAAACAACCAAGGAAAAAATAACTCCCGCAACCAATAACCATAATTTTCATGCAGCATTTTTCTTCTCTCCATAAAATATTTGAAGAGCAGTTTGTAAAAACAGAATTTCCGTCAGAGCCGAAAAATTTGTATGATGCCTGTAATTATTTTTTACAATTAGGTGGTAAAAGAATCCGTCCTGTTTGTGTATTAATGGGGAATGAACTTTTTGATGATATAGACCCGGATGCTTTTGAGGTGGCCAATGCTATTGAGCTTTTTCACAATTTCACTTTGCTGCATGATGATATAATGGACCAGGCACCGTTGCGCCGTGGTATGCAAACTGTGCACACCAAATATAATGAAGCTACAGCTTTGCTTGCCGGCGATGTAATGCTGGTAAAAGCATATGAATGCCTTACTAAAATAAAAACTGAACATTTAAAAAAAATACTTTTTCTTTTTAATAAAACTGCCCGGGAGGTTTGTGAAGGTCAGCAGTTGGATATGGACTTTGCCCAAAAGGCCGCTTCGGGAGAGAAAATGATCCATGTAAATTTTGATGAATACCTGCACATGATCACTCTTAAGACTTCTGTATTGCTGGCAGCAAGCCTGCAAATGGGAGCTATGCTTGGTGGTGCAGGGCTTGGTAACCAACAACATATTTTTGAATTTGGAAAAAAACTTGGTATCGCCTTCCAGGTGCAGGATGATTACCTGGATGCATTTGGAGATCCTGGTAAATTTGGTAAGCAGGCTGGTGGTGATATACTTGCCAATAAAAAAACTTTCCTGCTAATTCATGCACTGGAAGCATTACCAGTAGAGGGCCGCAAACAACTTGAGGATTTAATGGATAATGATGATGACAACAAAGTAAAGAAAGTATTGCAACTTTTTAACGATTGCAAAGCAGGGGAATGGGCACAATCATTAAAAGAAAAATATTTTAAAGAAGCCATGACACACCTGGAAAATATAGCTGTTACTTCAGTGAGAAAAAACGAACTGGAAGCATTGGCCATGTATCTTCTGCAGAGAGAGCATTAGCATCATTTTTTCCCTGATTCTTTTACAATTCATTTTCGTCGCTTGAGGATTATCAGTAAATGCAAAGTGGATATTGCCCAGGCAACAAACTAATCGCAAACTCATTATCTTAGCACTATCTTTTTTCAAACCAATCTAAAATGGCTAATTCTTTATTCAGAAGAAAAAATATTTCAAGCATTCTTGCAGAACCTAATGATGACTTACATGCCGGGGAGCACAACTTAAAGAGGGTGCTCACGGTTCGTGATCTTACTTTCTTTGGCATCGCAGCAATCCTGGGCGCAGGTAGTTTCAGCAGTCTGGGTTATGCAGTGTTTAATGGCGGACCTGGTGTAGTTATTTTATTTGTAATCACAGCTATTGCCTGCGGGTTCACAGCGCTTTGCTATTCTGAATTTGCCAGCAGAATTCCTGTAGCAGGCAGTGCGTATACTTATGCCTATGCCAGCTTTGGCGAACTGCTTGCCTGGATAATTGGCTGGGCGCTCATCATGGAATATTCTATTGGTAATATTTATGTGGCCTTTAGCTGGAGCGATTATTTTACTTCGTTTGTTGATAAACTTGGCCAGTCGCTGCATGTCAATCTTCATATCCCTGAATACTTCAGCACGAGTTATATGGAAGCAAAGCATGCGGTGGAGAGTGGTAGTGCCAATGTTGATGAACTTACTGCATGGAATACGGCACCCATGATTGGCAGCCTCAGGATGATACTGGATATTCCCGCACTGATTATAAATGTGCTAATTACTTACCTTGTTTACCGCGGTATTAAAGAGAGCAGAAATTTCAGTAATGTAATGGTGCTGTTGAAACTGGCAGTGGTAACCTTAATTATTCTTGTGGGTGGATACCTAATTTTTTCCAATGGATTAACCGCCAACTGGGAACCATTAAATGATGAAGGGGTGAAAGCTTTTATGCCCAATGGATTCCAGGGAGTAATGATGGCAGTGAGCAGCGTTTTCTTTGCCTATATTGGTTTTGATGCTGTAAGTGTGCTTGCCGAAGAAAGTAAAAATCCACAACGCGATTTGCCAAAAGGGATGATGCTTTCTCTGGTAATATGTACCATCATTTATATTTTGCTTACCCTGGTACTTACAGGTGCGGTACATTATAAAAATTTTGATGGGGTAGGAGATCCACTCTCGTTTATTTTTGAACCCCAGAATTTAAACCTTGGATGGATGCAGTTTCTTGTTTCCATCATCGCAGTGGTGGCTATGACAAGTGTATTGCTTGTTTTCCAAATGGGGCAGCCAAGAATATGGATGAGCATGAGCCGTGATGGTCTGATGCCACCTGTGTTCCAGCGAATTCACCCAAAATTTAAAACGCCTTCATTTGCAACCATCATCACGGGCCTGGTAGTGGGCGTGCCTATTCTTTTTACAGATAAAACTTTTGTACTTGACTTTACAAGCATTGCAACTTTGTTTGCATTTGTTTTGGTATGCGGCGGTGTACTGTTAATTCCCCGCAAAGAAAAAGTGGAAGGACGGTTTCAGCTTACTTACATCAACGGGCAGTTTACTTTTCCAATAATTGTACTTGTTTCTATAATTGTAGCATATAGTTTATCGCACAGCTATTTCAGCGATATGTTCAATTTTGATTTTAGCAGTAATACAGATTATACAAGTGGTAAAATCAGTTACATGGATGCAGCAATTCCCAAAATATCATTAATTGCATTCTGGCTTATTGCAATAATCCTGGCCATACTTTCCTTCATCAAAAAATATTCACTCATTCCGCTCATGGGGGTTATCACCTGCCTTTACCTGCTTACGGGTATGAGCAAAAGTAACTGGGCATGGTTCCTTGGCTGGCTCTTGCTTGGAGTTATATTTTATTTTTTATACGGTTATAAAAACAGCAAACTTGCCGTTAAGCCCAATGATTAAAATTGGAAATTTAAGGAACGGATGTTCTATGATGTATTAAAAAGAAAAAAAATTAGCTTGAGAGAGCAAGCCCTACTAATGGATTGATGATTCAGTTACTCCTATCTAAATGCATCTTTCAAGCTTGTAGTGGCCAGTTGAATGATAATCCCGGGGGTTGATGAACCGGGTATTCATTTCTGATAAATTATCTTTGCACTTATGAAATATGAAATTGGTGATAAGATACTTGTGTTGCACAGCGATGAAGAAGGAAAGGTGGTGGAGTTTATTAATGATGAAATGGTAATGATTGAGGTAAGGGGAGTAAGATTTCCGGCTTACATGGACCAGATTGATTTTCCTTATTTTAAAATGTTCAGTCAGAAAAAACCGATTGAGAAAAAAAAGATTTTTTTTGATGAGATAAGGAAAGAAAAAGGCTCAAAAAAAAAGCAGGGATCAGGAGGTGTTTTTATTTCTTTTGTGCCGGTTTATGATAAAGATGTTTTTGACGATGAAGTGGTAGATAAAATAAAAATTTACCTGGTCAATCAAAATGAGGAAGCGTATCATTTTCATTACCATCTTTATTTTGGGGCCAAAAATGGGTTTGAATTAAAAAGTTCTATTGATGGCCTTGCCGATTTTTATATACATGATATAAGTTTTGAGGAGATGAGTGACAATCCCCGCTTTGCATTTGAGTTTAGCCTTCTGCAACCGGATAAAAAGAAAGCGCCGTATTTTGAAGCCAGCCTAAAGCTTAAAGCAAAACAATTGTTTAAGAGAATTGAGGAATTGCAGCTTAAAAATGAGCCATCATTTTCATATGATTTATTTACCAGCTACCCGGATAAAGTGGAAGAAGAAAAAGTAGATTTGAGCAGTCTTGGTCATTCAGGCTACAGGGTTTATGATGCATCAAAGGCAAGAGCATATATGCCGGCAGCTCAATCTGTGGTAGATTTGCACATCGAAAAACTTACGAATAGCTGGAAGCATTTAACGCCATTTGAGATGCTAAGTTTACAGTTAAGAAATTTTGATAAGTTTTATGAGTTATCTGTAATTCACCGGCAACCCACACTGATTGTAATTCATGGCGTAGGGGAGGGAAGATTAAGGGAGGAAATTCATGAACGGTTGAAATTAAAAGATGATGTGAGTTCTTTCGTCAACCAATTTCATCCATTGTATGGGTATGGTGCTACCGAAATTTATTTTAAATATTGATTAGTGCCAATTCTCAATTGTTCCTTTTAAATGCGATTTACACCTCTAATTGTAAAAATGAAAAAATGGCTTAATGACTTATTCCCAAATTTTTCAGTTCCCAAACTTCTCCTAATGTAAAGCTCTCTTCTTAATCATTCCGCCCTTCATATCTTTTACACTACTCATGACTACAAAGGCATTTGGGTCAATTTTTTCTATCTCAAGTTTTAACCTGCTCACTTCAAGCCGGGTGATAATTGTATAGATAATTTGCAAATCTTTTTTTTCTCCACTTCTGCCAAAGCCTTTCTCGCCATTATAAATCGTTACGCCCCTCCCCATTTTATTTACAATCATCCGCTGTATTTTTTCTGACTTTAAAGAGATAATGGTAACCCCCGTATATTCCTCTATGCCTTCAATTATAAAGTCAACAGTTTTGGAGGCTGAGAGATAGGTAAGCATTGCATATAGAGCAGTTTCAATATTTATGAGCCAGGCTGCTGTGGAAAAAATGATAATATTTACAATAAGAATTACATCACCAATTGTAAGCCCGGATTTTTTACTTATTGCAATTGCCAATACTTCTGTTCCGTCTATTACAGCACCTCCTCTTACTGCAAGGCCTATGCCTGCTCCAAGGAAAAATCCACCGAATACAGCAACAAGTAATTTGTCATGTGTAATTTCAGGATAAGGGAAAAATGCAACACATAAGGCAAGACCGGTAATACCAATTGCCGTTTTTATGGCAAACTGCCGGCTGATAATATTATATCCCAACACAACAAAAGGAGCATTTATTAATATCAGCAAGAGCGGAAGAGAAATGCCAGCAAGTTCTGAAACAAGCAGCGATATACCTGTTGCACCACCATCTAAAAATTTATTGGGAAGTAAAAATCCCTTCAGACCAAAACCGGCGGAGATTATTCCCAGGCAAACCAGAAAAATATCAGAAATAAATTTTCTAAGTTCCAGTTTGTACTCCATTATGCGCCGGGCATTAGTGTACCGGCTGTCATCTCCTATACCATCCCTGAAGAGGAATTTTAAAAAATTGATTCTCGGCTGCTTCATCTATATTAAAAATAAAGCATTTAAATGAATCGAGAGAGGAGAGTGGTTAGATGTGAGTGAAGAATTGTGAATTAGGATTCGATAGGTATCGGATGGGGAATGGTGAATAGGGCTATTATTTGAATAACGATTATTACATATTGCCTATTGACTATTTGATATTCTACATCATTCCTGTCTTGCGCATCTCCCTGATACCATACATGCGCTGCACTTCCTGTACGATGCTTTCAATTACCGCATCTTCATTTTGGGGTTCGTAAGGTTGTTTTAAATTACTGCTAAAAAAGAAGGCTACCGTCTGGTAAAAGCGGGCTGTAAATCCACCACGGTATTCTTTGATTATTTCGTAGCAATTGTTGCCCGTTTCCCGGTTGATTAGTTTCATGAGAACTTTGCCCTGGTAAACACTTAGATTGGTGAGCGGGTCAGTAAATTCTTTTTTTAATTCTTTTTCACGTGACTTGATGTAATCTTTCCTGGCATCTTTTCCTTCAATCCCTTTCAACTGCATATTCATATCATTCATGATCAGGCCAGCTCTTCTTGCATATGGATAGGTAACATAAACTGCATTTCGCAACCGGTTGTACTTTGCATTAGCTGCTCTTTGTGCCTCGGTAAGTTTTGAGTAGAGGTATAAAATATCAAGGGTTTTCGATTCAATGGTATCGCCATTATAAATAACAGCTTCATGTATCAAAGTATCATACTGCCCGGTCTGCGCTTTAGCATTTGTGCCTAGGAAAGCAAATGCAATAAACAGTGAAAGTAAGCAACGGTATTTTTTTTGCATAAAAAGCATTACGTAAATTTAACGAACGGCCGCAATAATTAATACATCTTCATGCTTAAAGTAACCTTAATTATTTTTTTAACCAGTCTTTTTGGATGCGGTGACAGCAACCAGGATGAAATGATTGCTTTTGAACAGGAACTAAACCACCAAACAGAAGCCAGCATTGATAGTGCTTTCCGAATCATGAATGCCCGGTGCGATAGCCTGGTAGAAATAAATGCCCGGAGGATATCTGATTCTTTAAATTCTATTAAGAAAATGAAAAAAAAATGAAATACTGTATTATAGCAGTATGCCTGTTTATAACAGCCTGTAATGAACATGATGAAAAGGCAGCTAAAAAGCAAATGCTCAGGCAGGCAGCTGAGGTTAGAATTAAAAAAGTACTTGCCCAGGTAGCTGCAGATTGTGATGCTAATTTGCCAAAAGAAACATATAAAAGAGTGCAACAGTTACAAAAGAAAGTACGGCGGCCTGCTGCCAGGTATTGAATGATGCCCGTTTCACCATACTTAATGCAATTCCAATTGCCATAATGATCAACCCAAGCCATACCAGGTTAATGAATGGAAACACATAAGCTTTTACCGTTACAAAGTCAATAAGTTTATCGCTTTCCTTGATACCCAGTTTTATTTTCTGATCCTTGCTTACGCCTTCAAATCTTACATAAAGATTTTGAGCAAATACTGTATCATCAATATTTACAATGCCCATACTGTCCACCTGTATTAAGGGCATCGCCTTGTACTTCATACTGTCTTTACTTACCACTGTAATATCCGCCATTAAAGCAAGGTCATCTTTAGCGTACTTATATTTACTGTTATTAGGATTTTTTACAACCGCATTAAGTATAATTATCCCATTGCTGTAAAAGGCTGTATCACCAACTTTTATTTCTGATAATTTAAAACTGGCTGTGTCTGCAGGTTGTTCATTATTCATCGCATAGGATACATATGTAAAAATGTCCTTTGTGAGATATGATTTTGTATCCGGGTTGCTGCTCATGTTATTATCTTTCATGAGGTAAACATCGGGCTGCAAAACAAATGATTCCTTTGATGTTGTGGATCCGGTTTCCTTTCGGTTAAAATACAACTTGTAAAATTTTCTGCCCTTTTCATGCCCCAGTGAGTCATTCCTAAAGGTCACTTCATAGGACGCCATCCGTGTAGGCACCTGCCTTATGAGGGTAAGATTTTCCAGGGGGTCATCTTGTTGTTTCGTCATTGGATCTTTTCCAATGGGAAGCGTTATACCATTAGCATTACTGCTGCTTATCACTTCCTTATTACTGGATGATATTAATATACCGGCAAGCATTAAAGCAAATCCAGCATGGGCAATAGAAGCGCCTGCATTAACCAACTTGCCCTTTATGACTATCCAGATATACATGGCATTGGCAATGAAAGCATAAAGCGCTGCAAAAAATGCAGCATAAATCGCCACTAAAAAACCGGCACCTTGTTTATAATAATGTAGGGGATAAAAAATCACTATCACAGTAGTGATAACGGCGGCTGTAAGGGTAGGGACTGCAATTTTGGAAACAAGGTATTTTGTAGAAGTGTTTTTATACTTCATGTATTGTGTAATGGCACTAAGCAATCCAATGAGCATTGCTACCAGTACCGCCACTTTATTGTAAGAAAATTCAACATCTTCAGGGGCGGCGATGTTGCCTCCAGTGATTAGATTTATAACCGGCACTGATGTTTTTGCAATAATGAACATTGCCGTGAGAAAAAACATAAGTGAACCAATAAACATCCAGAATTCCCTGGAGCTCGTTTGCTCCTCAGTATTTATAGAAGGAATTTTTTTATAATAAACTAAAAACAGCGCAAGGGCACTTGCAGTAAAAGTTAAAACATATAAACCTATCATAATGTTGATAGCCTTTCCAGCTTCGGTAAAAGCGTGAACTGAAGTATCGCCTAAGACACCGGTACGGGTAAGAAAAGTAGAATACAGTACAAAAATAAAACTAAGGAATGCAAATAAATAAGTGGCTCTTAATGAATGCCCGGTGGCATTAAACACAACCATGGTGTGCAGCCCCGCAATGATAATAAGCCACGGTACAAGAGAAGCGTTCTCTACCGGGTCCCATGCCCAATACCCACCAAAACTCAGTGATTCATAGGCCCATTTTCCCCCCATCATTATACCTACGCCTAAAACCATGGCACAAAGCAATGTCCATGGTAATGCAGGTTTTACCCATTCGCCAAATTTCCGGGTTTGAATACCAGCATATGCATATGCAAACGGAATTATAGTGGAAGCAAAACCAAAAAACAATACCGGCGGATGAATTACCATCCAGTAATTTCTTAATAAAACATTTAAACCCAAACCATCTTTAATAAAGAAAAGATAGTTTGCCTGCGAAAAAATTGGTCCTTCTATTTCATTGCGGGTAAGTGTAAATGGACTATTTCCCAATCGAACATCTCCAACATAGATGCCCAGTATCATCATGAATAAAAAAAACTGTGCAAAGCTTATAACTGTCATTACAGGAGCTTCCCATACAGCAGATTTTGGGTTCCGTGATTTTATTATCATCATGCTGCCTAAAACAGCATGCCAGATGGCCCATAGTAAAAAACTACCTTCCTGTCCTTCCCAGATACATGCCAATAGGTATTTATATTCCAATTCTTTTGATGCATGTTTATAGGCATACATGTACTCATACATATGGTTTGAGCAGATATAAAATATGATACTGAAAACAATGATCACTCCCGCAACCTGCACAAAGAAAGCAGACCTGGCCAGGCGTTTCCAGTTATTAATGTCAATTGTATTTTTTTTGAATGATGCCGTGAAGTATGCAACAGTAGCTACAAGTGAAGCAATAAAACTAAGGATAATAAAAAAATGACCTATCTGGCCGGGTAATAAATGTTCGCCTTCAAATTCCATTAGTTGGGGTTATATATTTCTGGAGAATTAATTGTTTACAGCCTGTTCATTCACAGATTTCTGTAATTCTTTCTTATCATCTTTATACTTGCTGGGGCACTTCAATAAAATGTCGCTGCATTCAAACTGGTCGCCCTGCATTTTTCCTTTCATTACAAGCCTCTCGCTTCTTTCAAGGTCTGTTGGTTTGCTATTGTGATAAACAACTTTTGTAGTTCCTCCAAGACTATCCACTGCATAAAAAGCCAGGTAATTGGGGTTATTGATGGGGTCATATTCCACTAATCGGCTTGTATCCAGTTTAGCGATAATGTGAACAAACTTGCCTTGTTTTTTTTGGGCAGACTGGATGGAATCGTAAGTAGAAAAATCTACAGAATAAGCCAGCAGGCCTACTATAAGTGCTGCTATTCCTGCAAGTATTATGATATGTGTTTTTTTCATTGAAAATAAGTTCAGTTAAGGAACAAATAATAACCGCATTAGCGAAATGATGTAAACCCAGTTTATTTTTTGCAAAGTTAACCTAAAACGGCCTCCTTAATGTTATAAAAACGCTGTTTTGCTCATTTATAATCCTGTTTTATATCAGGTTTATCCATTCTTCCCTTATTATCTTTGCAGCCAATTTTAAATTTTTGTAATGGTAGATTTGTCCGGCTTTGATCCAAACTCAATAGCTAATCCTAATAACAATATTTTTGGCCTTCCTTTTAGTGAAGAAGATGCCCGCCTTGTTATAATGCCTATACCCTGGGAAGTAACAGTGAGTTATAATGCAGGCACTGCCCGTGCTCCCGATCATATGTGTAAGGCAAGCCTGCAGGTAGATTTATTCGATCCGGAAATTAAAGATGCCTGGAGACAAGGATTTTACATGCGTACTCCCAATAAAAAAATCCTTACAAAAAGTGACTACCTGCGCAAAGAAGCTGAACTATACCTGAATTATATTTCCCAGGGCGAAGTGGTGGCTGATAATAAATTCATGACTAAAACCCTGAAAGAAATTAATGCCGGTAGTTTGTTTTTAAATAACTGGGTTTATGAGCAAACCAAACAATTGCTGGATGATGGAAAACTTGTAGGCCTGCTTGGTGGTGATCACAGTACACCACTTGGGTTTTTTAAAGCCATTGCGGAAAAACATGAGAGCTTTGGGATTTTGCAGATAGATGCACATATGGACTTGCGCAAAGCTTATGAAGGGTTTGACTACTCTCACGCCTCAATAATGTACAATGCCCTGGAGCAGATACCCAACCTTGAAAAATTAGTGCAGGTAGGCATAAGAGATTATTGCGAAGAAGAAACGGACTACCTGGAAAAAACAAATGGCAGGGTAGTAGCCTTTTTGGACCAGGAAATGAAAGAACGGCAGTATGAAGGAGATACCTGGAAAAAAATTGTGGATGAAATAATAGGTAAACTTCCGCAAAATGTTTTTATCAGTTTTGATATTGATGGGCTGGATCCAAAACTTTGCCCTCATACTGGTACGCCAGTACAAGGTGGGCTGGATACAGCACAGGTCTTTTATTTGTTTAAGCATTTATTAAAAAGTGGGCGCAGGATCATTGGCTTCGACCTTAATGAAGTGGGTGTAAGCCATGATGAGTGGGATGAAAATGTAGGTGCAAGGGTATTATACAAATTATGCAGCCTGCTTATTGCCAGTAACTCCTAACAATGGTCTTTAAAATTAACCTGGAACAAAGCCGCAACAATAGCTATCGCATTGTGAGTTTTTTCATATTACTAATGCATGCATTGTTGTTTGGTTATTTTTACCTGAAATCTATAGAATATAAATTGTTACTATTGCTGGGATGTATCATAAACATTCTAACTCTCGCTTCCCTTTTTTTGCCAAAACACTTAAAAGAAAAAACAAAAACCATTTTTTTTATCACATTAATCATCAACGCCTGTGTATGGTTTGTGTTAGGTAATATTTTAATGGGGTTATTGCTCATAGTGCTTGTCATCATGAATTTTTATACAGAAAAAAAACCGGTCGTTATTTTTTCAGATGATTACATTCTTTATCCTTCATTTCCTTTGCGGAAATTTTATTGGAAGGATGTGCAGGGTATAATTATCAAAGATGATATCCTCACGATAGATTTAAAAAATAATTCACTAATTCAGCAAAAAATTGAAAGCCATCATGCCGCTGCATTAAATATAATGGCTTTCAATGCTTTCATAGAAACTAAGCTAGGAGCTATGGGATTGCACTCCTTATAATTTTACCAAATCCATTTGCTCTATCACTCTACGATGAGTACTTACCTGGTACACTGCAGTTTGGCCTGATTTTTTTCCAGTAATGACAAATCTTAATACTGCGTCACCAAGTTCTTCAGTCTTTAATAAAAACTTTTTTGAAATAACTTCTCCCTTTTCTTTTCCGCTATACAATACAATTCCTTCTTCATCGGAGATAGAAATGCTGAATTCATTTTCGCTATTGGAACCCAAAAAGTTTAATTGAAGTAATGGGTTATCGTCAATTGTGCCTACCAGTTTCAATTCTACCGGTAGTGTGGTTAAACTGTCATCAGTAGTGTTGGCAAAAGCCTGGGAAAGAACCGAAAGCATAAAAAATGCCAGGACGGAAATCATTTTGTTCTGTTTCATAAGTGTGTTTTTTAATGGTTAATAAAAAATTTTTACAGTAAGCAATTGTAAAAAAATTTTATATGGCAGGTAAAAGTTAAACGCAGAAGACCATTTGGCCCGTACGGAAACCAACGATATTTTGTTGGTTTGATGATGTAAAACTAAAGGCAATTTTATTGAGAGAAAAACAAACATGCTGCTGATATTCTTCTTTCCAAAGGGACTTAAAGTTACTGCAGAGCCTGTTAATACCCGGTTTTAAGAAAAAAATGATAGTATAGCCAAGCTTCATTTAAGTTATTTATTACAATTGAATCAATTTCTTTTTATTAGTCATTCATTTAAAAATAAATGGCCGCAATTGGTGGCCATTGTTTTTTTTACCCCTTTATTTTTTCATTAGTAAATTTGCAACTTATGAATGCAATTACATCATCACCGTTCCTGATGTATTCGGATGGGAAAGGAAAAATTTTTGAAGATACCAGCTTGTATGTAACAGGCAGAAGCGGCTGGGATGCCATTCCTGTTCCGGAAGATGAATGGATTCGCTTGCCTGAGGGTGGTCAGTTATATGAGTTGCCGGGCCGAAGAGGAATTGGTATAGATGTACACACGGGTGAAATGCGGATTTGTGAAAAAGGCTGGGCAGTGGCTGCATTTATTCCACCCGCTTTTACGGGGCTATATATCGCGGCTTATGAAACGCAGAAAGATGCGCCTACCTTACCATTGTTTTGTTACACCGCTGCCGGCTGGATTGATGAAAAAATTTATGTGCCTGCTGTACGTATTGAAAAAGATATCAGGCAGGAATCGGCAGGTTATAAGGATGGTGAAATAGAAACAGGCACTAAACACCTTTTGCAAATCTATCCGCACAACAGGTTGATAAAACACCTGATGGAAAATTGTTGCATGACCTATACATGCCCCGCAGCCAGGAACCTTGCATTAGGAAGGTGGGAATGCCCCGTACCAATATCTCCTGCATGCAATGCAAATTGTATTGGTTGTATTTCGTTCCAGCCGATAGAAGAAACAATTATCAGTACACAAGACAGGCTTACTTTCAGACCTACCGCAGAAGAGATTGTAGAATTTACAGTGCCGCATTTGAAAACAGCCCCTTATCCCATAATTAGTTTTGGGCAGGGCTGCGAAGGGGAGCCGTTGCTGATGTGGGAAACCATAAGAGAAGCCATCATTGAAATAAGAAAGCATACCGATAAAGGAAGCATCAACATAAATACAAATGGCAGTAAGCCAGATGCCGTTAAAGCTTTGTGTGAAGCAGGTTTGAACAGCATCCGGGTAAGTACTAACAGTGCAAGAGAGGAAATTTATTTACCTTATTACCGGCCTAACAATTACCAGTTCTCTGACCTCTTTGAGAGCCTGAAAATAATGAGAAGCTTCGGCGGTTGGACGAGTATTAATTATTTTGTATTTCCGGGTATGACAGATAGCATTGCAGAATATGAAGCGCTGCGTAAGTTGATTCGTGAAACGGATCTATGCATGATACAGTGGCGCAATTTTAATATTGACCCCGACTGGTACCTTGGAAAAATTGGGGTTACAGATACAGGTGAATGTATGGGTGTAAAACAAATGATGGAACTGATACAGGAAGAATTTCCGGCCTTGAAGTTTGGATATTTTAATCCTTCAATAGAAAGAATAAAAGGAAATTTTGAAATGGATTTTGCACATTAAGGTAGTAATATTGTTCTGTAACACATGTAGCAAATGCTGTCACAAATCCAATTTAATTTTGATTAAAAATAGTTCATGATCGTTTTAAAACTTATTACCTCTTTTACATTTTATTTTTAATAATATCGAATTGTAAGAAATTGCGCTATTTACTTTCCGCCCAAAGAAGCGATTTTATATAATGGTTATTTATATCGCTCTGGAATTATCAGCTTCGAGATTGAAAAAGTGAAAATTGAAAAGGAAGAAGAAATTAAATTTTTATATCAAAGGTTTAGAAATGAAGTAAAGTAAGGAGGAATTTTTAGACTAATATTTATAATACATTTTCAGGTAAATGCTGTGCATTCCACTTTCTTTCCACTCATCCATTTCGTTATTTTTATAAATATATGCGCCCGGTTCTGTGCCAATAAAACAAATAGAGCAAGGGTTGCTGGTGTTACAACTCATTACCTCAAGGCTTACAGATACATTTTGCTTTTTTAGAATGATGTTCTTTGCTGTGAAGTCAAACTCTGAATACCTATCATCGAAATTCAATTTTTTTACAGGCATAGAAATGCTGTCAAGCATTAATAATTCACCGGGCATGCCATTTACTAGAGATCTTATTCTAACTCTTATCTGGCAAACATCACACTGATTATTTACTTTAAAGCGAATTTTTTCCACTTTGTAATCGGGATGGTTTATTTCAAAGGTCTTTCCTATTTCAGCACCTGTTTTTTTGGTAGGCCAGGATCTGAAATATCCTGCTACTTCTGATTTGGATCCTTCTGTGGCTTCATTTGTATAAGAGCGCACCACAACATTTTCCAGGTCTTTGCTGGCCTCTTTTAATTGAAATTCTGAAATATCCTGTGCCTCCTGAAATGTAAGCCCAAGAGTATAAAATCCAATAGACGAAAAATAAATGGAATCTGTTTTAACGATCTGCTGACTTTGTAAACGAAAAAAACCTTTTGCATCTGTCAGCAATCCGATCTTTTTTTTGGGAATACTTACAGATGCATAGGATACAGGTTTGCCATCCTTCTCATTTACAATTTTTGCCTTAAAGCTTGTTTGGGAAAATACATTGACCTGAATCAGTAGCAGGTTTATGAATAGAAAACAAGAAATCTTTTTTATCATGCTTATGTTTCGTTGCCCGAATTGAATTATGGCAATATTAAGCAAATGACGGCTTCCTAAAAAACCGTTCATATATTAACCGAGCTTTTTTTAGAAAAATTATGATATGTATTTAAGTGTATATGTTTTAATATTCTCCAAACACGTTTCTTAAGGTTCCCGCTATTTCACCAAGTGTACAGTTATTTTCTACTGCATCAATTACTGTGGGCATCAGGTTATCGCCCGAAACTGCAGCAGCAGTAATGGCCTGGAGACATGCTGAAGATCTTTCATTATTCCTGCGGGCTTTTAATTCATCAAGCATCTTTACCTGCACCTGCTGAATACTGTCGTCTATTTTAAAAGGAGGGATGGATTCTTTACCAGGGTTAATAAATTTATTTACACCTACAATAATTTTTTCTCCTGACTCCACCTGGCGCTGGTATTCATAAGCACTGGCAGCTATTTCATCCTGTATATAGCCTTGTTCTATAGCCTCTACACTTCCACCCAAAGCATCAATTTTTTCAATAATTTTCCAGGCTTCTTTTTCCACTTCAGCAGTGAGCCACTCCACGTAATAACTACCAGCAAGCGGATCAGCAGTATCAGCAGCGCCACTTTCAAAAGCCACTACCTGTTGTGTGCGCAATGCTATACCTGCTGCAGCTTCGGTAGGCAAACTTAAAGCCTCATCATAGCCGTTAGTGTGCAGGCTTTGTGTGCCACCTAATACAGCTGCAAGGGTTTGTATGGTTACCCTGCTGATGTTGTTTAAAGGTTGTTGTGCAGTAAGCGTGCTTCCACCAGTTTGCGTATGAAAGCGAAGCATCATAGCTTTTTCATCTGTTGCACCAAGTGCTTTCATAATCTCTGCCCACATTTTTCTTGCTGCCCTGAACTTGGCTACTTCCTCAAACAAATTATTATGGGCATTGAAAAAGAAGGAAAGCCTTTTGCCAAATACATTTATGTCAAGTCCTTTTTCAATTGCAGCTTTTACATATGCTTTTCCATTGCTAAGGGTAAATGCAATTTCCTGCACAGCAGTGCTGCCTGCTTCCCTTATATGATAGCCCGAAATTGAAATCGTATTCCATTTTGGAAGTTCCTTACTGCACCATTCAAAAATATCTGTGATGATGCGCATGGATGGTTTGGGCGGATAAATATATGTTCCTCTTGCTGCGTACTCCTTCAAAATATCATTCTGTATGGTGCCATTTAGTTTTGATAAATCTGCGCCTTGCTTTTTTGCAAGTGCCACATAAAAAGCCAGCAGGATAAATCCTGTAGCATTGATGGTCATTGATGTAGATACATTTTCCAGCGGTATGCCATGAAATAACCGTTCCATATCTTCAATACTATTTATGGCAACGCCTACCTTTCCCACTTCTCCTTCAGCCAGTGGATGGTCACTGTCGTAACCAATTTGCGTGGGCAAATCAAAAGCAACGCTTAGGCCACTAACGCCCTGGCTCAATAAATAATGATAGCGCTTATTGCTTTCTTCTGCAGTAGAAAAGCCTGCATACTGCCGCATGGTCCAGAGCCGCCCCCTGTACATAGATTCCTGCACCCCACGAGTATACGGGTATGTACCGGGCAAAGGGTTCTCCTGTGTGGGCAAATCATTTGCTGAATAAACATTTTTTATTTCTATGCCGGAATCTGTCCTGGTTATTTTTTTTGACATGATATTATTGCAAGAGATGTTTGACTTCATATTTCAGAGCATCCAGTACCACCGTATTCAGTTCTGCTTTTTCAGTCATACTGTATTCAAGTACAATTTTACTCAGTTCAAAAGCAGAGGCATTGCCGGGTAGGGTAGCAGCAAGTTGATTGAGGACATAAATATTCTGGTCTCTTAGCTTTGTTACAGCGTTCCATACGGGTGTGCTCACATACAATTGCTGGCTTGTATTGTATTCGTATTCTGATTTTAAAGCGTTTACCATAGCCTGGTGAAGTCCTGCAGCACTGTTGTTCTGTAATAATTCAGCTTCACGGCTCACAAGATTTTTGAGCCCGGCTCTTTCTGCAAAAACCGTTAAACGTTCATAAGCCTGCAATTTTAATTTAATCACGTCATTATTTATACCCAGCCTTTCTTTTATTTCATCTTTCATGCCTTTAAATTCTGCCAGTAGCCAGACTATAACAATAAAGGTTGCAAATACGGCTGCAATTGTAATATGAAGGGAAGTAACTTCCAGTAAGATCATAGTATAATGTTAAGGCTGCAAAAATAGCTAAAGATGCTGCAACAAATTCCTGCATTCGAAAATTGCTACTGAATAGCTTTTTTCGGGATGGCTTACCTTTGTGCAAAGAAAATAATTATGGTAAATACGATTAATGCTCCTGTAACTTTTACTTCTGCCGCTGTGGAGGAATTAAAAAGATTAATGGGAGAGGAAGGTTTTGATGAGAATAAGAAATTAAGAGTAGGCGTAAAAGGTGGCGGCTGCAGTGGCATGACCTATGTGCTCGAATTCGCATTGCCAACAGAAAAAGATGAATTGTTTGAAATTGATGGCATACCCTGCATCATTGATAAATCACATTCCTTATATCTTGCCGGGATGGAAATAAACTGGGAAGGCGGGCTTAACTCCCGTGGGTTTACTTTTAAAAACCCGAATGCCAGTACTACATGTGGTTGCGGGACAAGTTTTGGGGTGTAGTGTTATTAATATTGTAATTAAAAGCAGCATTGAGTTTTGTAAATTTGAATATGAAAGCTCGTGATGTAATAACAAGGATTGAAAAAGATGGTTGGTTTTTGATAAGACAAAAAGGGAGTCATAAACAATTTAAACATAGATCCAAAAAAGGGTTGGTAACTATTGCCGCATACAAGATGAGTGATGAGAGAGCTCCCGGAACCTTGAATAGTATTTTTAAACAGGCTCAATTAAAATAAAATGAGAAAATATTTAGTTGTTTATGAGAAAACAAAGACCGGTTTTTCTGCATATGTACCCGATATTCCTGGTGTTATTGCTACAGGCAAAACCAGGACTATTGTAGAAAAAAATATTTTTGATGCTATCAAATTTCATTTAGAAGGCCTAAAGGAGGAGAAGATTCGCATGCCGAAAACGCAAGCAGAAAGTGAAGTACTGGTATTTGCAGTTTAATAGTAAATCATAACCTAATAACCTTAAAAAACTTCAATAAAAAAACCGTCGCATCACTGCAACGGTTTTTTCTATTCAAGCAATTGTTACTTTATACGTTTTTAGTTGGCGCTGGCCTTGCACCGGGCCTTTTTACCACAACTTCTTTTTTGGTATCAGCAGCACCCAATGGTTTGTCTTTTGCAAAGTCAACCAATACTGGTGCACCTACAAAAATGGAAGAGTAGGTTCCTGTGATCACACCAATAAGCATTGCAAAGGCAAAGCCTCTTGTTACCTCACCGCCGAAAATGAACAATATCAACAGCGTTAAGAATACTGTTAATGATGTCATTACCGTACGGCTAAGCGTATCATTGATTGCACGGTTTATGATGGTTGTCTTTGAAGCACCTTTCATATCACGACTGTATTCTCTTATCCTGTCAAATACAATTACGGTATCATTCATGGAGAAACCAATAACCGTAAGAACAGCAGCGATAAAATGCTGGTCAATCTCAAGAGAGAATGGTACTATTTCTTTGAAGAATGAGAATACTGCAAGCGTTACCAGTATATCATGGAATAAGGTAAGGATAGTACCTGCAGAATATCTCCAGTCACGAAAGCGAAGGAAGATATAAATGAAAATTATGAGCAATGCAAATACAGTTGCTTTTACAGCGCCTCTTTTAAGATCATCCGAGATACTTGGCTGAATTGTAGTACGGCTCTGTATGTTATTTTTATCAAATTCGCCGTAGGAAAGATTTGCGGGAAGGGCTTTCTTCAAGCCTTCAAAGAGTTTTGTTTGTACTAAACTATCCGCATTATCTACACCAAGTAAATAAGAAGTGGTTACATTCAAATGCCTGCCATCGCCTACAGTTTTAATTACAGGGTAATCACCAAAAGCATTTTTCAGGTCATCTCTTACATCATCTGCTTTAAGGTTTTTATCAAATACTACAGTATAACTGCGGCCTCCTTTAAACTCCACACCTTCATTAAAACCATTGAAGAATGAAGCAATACCTGCCAGCAATACAAATGCAGAAATCATATAAGCATACTTCCTGTATTCAATAAACTTAAAGTTTGCATGCTTGAATATCTTTTTAGAAATATTGGTAAAGTAATTAAAATGTCTTTGCTTGTTTGTCCAGAAATCGGTTATAAGCCTTGATACAAGGATACCACAGAATAAAGAGAAGATAAGACCGATAATCTGGGTAGTGGCAAAACCCAATACAGGACCAAGACCAAAATAAGCCAGAATAAAGGCGGTAAGCAAAGACGTTACGTGAGCATCTATAACCGGCGCCATTGAGCGACGGTAACCATCGTTCACCGCCTGCGGGTATGATTTTCCCCTGCTAATCTCTTCTTTAATTCTTTCAAAAATAATTACGTTAGTATCCACAGCCATACCTATGGTAAGTACAAGGCCGGCAATACCAGCAGCAGTAAGTGTGAATCCAAGTGCCGTTAACACACCAATTGTAAACAGCAGGTTTAAAATCAATGCAATATTTGCTACCCATCCACCAGTGTTATAATAAACCAGCATGAGGATAAAAATCACTACAAAAGATATCAGGAACGCCTTGCTACCACCTTCTACGGCTTCTTTACCAAGGGTAGGGCCAACAACTTGTTCAGCAACAATTTTTGCAGGTGCATCAAGTTTACCTGCTTTTAATATGTTTGCAAGATCCTGTGCTTCTTCAACTGTAAAAGATCCTGATATTTCAGAATTTCCTCCTTCAATTGCACCATTCACATTTGGAGCACTGTAAACCACATTATCGAGTGCGATGGCAATCGGCCTGCCTACATTTTTACCAGTAAGCCTTGCCCAGGTTTTACTACCTGTACTGGTCATCTGCATTTTTATTGCCGGCCTGCTCAGTTCATCATAATCCTGTCTTGCTTCTTCTACTGCATCGCCTTCCAACGCTGCTTTTTCACTACCCGGAATAGTTTTGATGGCGTACAAAGGCAAATATCTCATGTCCCCTTTTGCCGCTTTTTCCTCAATGCCAAATAAGAACTTCACATTTGCAGGAAGTGCAGATTTTACTACATCATTTTCAAGGTACCGAAGAAATAAGCCTGTATCCTTTAGCGCTACATTCCCTAAAGCAGATGCATAAAACTGTTTGCCATTTTTATCTGTTTGAACATCAATAGGATTAATAACCCTGAAGAAAGGATTTTCGTTTTCTTTTAGTTTAGCCGAATCTTTAATTACAGTTGTATCAGAGCTGCTGATACCCGCCAAATATTTCTGAAGGTTTCCATCAGCAATTTTTAATGCGGGCGCAATTTCATCTATGCGATAAACTTCCCAGAACTGGAGGTTGGCAGAAGATTGAAGAAACTTTCTAACCCTAACGGCATCTGTAATTCCAGCAAGTTCTACATTGATTACACCTTTGGTTTCATCCAGGTTGATATTAGGCTGTGCCACTCCAAATTTATCAATACGCTTTACCAGGATCTTATATGTCTGGTTGATAGCTCCTTTGGCAACGGTTTTAATTTTGCTGATGACCTGGTTATCATTGTCATTTATTTTAATGTCTTTGCCAGGGCCTGCAAATAAGGCGGATAATTTGCCACTACCATTCTGAGAAATATAAGCATCGCTGAAAAGGGTAATGTAGTCCGCTTCGCTGTTTAATTTTTTTGCATTAGCGTTTTGCAATGCCTGCAATAACTGTGGGTCTTTATTATTGTTACTTAGCGATTTTAATAAACCTTCAAGGCTTACTTCCATCGTTACGCTGATACCACCTTGCAAATCAAGGCCAAGGTTCAGTTCATTTTCTTTACATTTCTGGTATGTTGTACCTACAAGCGGGTAGATAGGTTTATCCCTTGTGCTGTCCAGAATTCTTTGTTTGGTTATTTTAACAAGGGCATCTTTTTCTTCAGCCGGCAGGTTACCACCCTGGTTCTTTACGATACGTTCAGCCTGTGTTGTAACTTTAGCTTCGTAGCTGCGCACTACCCAGGTATAGGATAATTCCCAAAGAGAGATAACCGTCAAGGCGATAGTGAAAAACCAAACTAAACCTTTCAATTTCATAATGGTAAACTTTTAATGACTACAGTTAATTTTTTAGAGTGTGCAAAGATAGGGGAAAATGAGTAGGAAGATTGATGCTGGTTTATTTTGAAAATTAACCCATTTTGCAGCAAAATTGCACTATGCATAAAGCAGGAAAAGGACTATTCTTTGGTTCCGTATTTTTAATTAATGCTATATGTTGTTCGCCTTCCAAAAATGCCTCAATGACCGGGCAAAATAGCCAGGACAGTTCCGCCAGGGAGGAACAGAATAACATAGCCCTTGAAGACCCGTTTTTTATAAATCTCTTCAAACTTTACCCTGAATGGTTTGACCAGGTGATGGCGCATAAGAAAGATTGGAATGTGCAGGTAATTTATACTGAGATAAACAGGAAAAAAAATGGGGAACCAGAATTAATCAACCATTATTTTAATACAAAAGACGGGGCTTATTTTTACCCTGCATCTACAGTAAAACTCCCGGTGGCTTTGCTGGCACTGCAAAAGTTGAATGAATTGAAAACTGCGGGTATAAATATGAATACACCAATGCTAAATCTTGCCCGTTACAGTGGCCAGTCTGATGTATATAATGAGCCTAACAGCCCGGATGGAAACCCAACAATTGCCAACTATATTAAAAAGATTTTCCTGGTAAGCGATAATGATGCCTTTAATCGTTTGTATGAATTTCTTGGCCAGGAATATATAAACCGGGAGCTGCATAAAAAAGGACTTAGCAGTGCACAAATTCTCCATCGCCTTGATATTTTTTTATCCGAAGATGACAACAGGCATACCAATGAGATTGCTTTTTACGACAGCAGCAGCCAGCTTGTTTACCAGCAACCCATGCAATTTAATACCGTTCAATATGATAAAAGGAATGATGCGCTGGGTAAGGGTTATTACAGTGCTGGTGTTTTAAAAGAAGGCCCAATGAATTTTTCAAAAAAGAACAGGATTTCACTTAACGATTTACATACGATACTTACCGGCTTAATTTTTCCTTCCGCGGTAAAACCATCGCAGCGGTTTAATATTACAAATGAAGATAGAAATTTAGTGCTTCAATATATGTCTATGTTTCCACGTGAATCAGTGTTCCCGGCTTATGACAGCAGTTACCAGGATGCGTATTCCAAATTTATTTTGATGGGTGCCGGAAAGGAGCCAATGCCATCAGGTATAAGAATCTTTAATAAAGAAGGGGATGCATACGGCCATATGATAGATGTTGCCTATGTAGTGGATTTTGATAAGAAAATTGAATTTATGGTTTCGGCAATGATCTATTGCAATGAAGACGGGATATTAAACGATGATAAATATGATTATGAAACAATCGGTAAACCTTTTATGAAAAACCTGGGGCAGGCCATTTATAATTATGAATTAAACCGGCCCAAAAAACTGCAACCAGATTTATCTTCTTTCAAATTCAATTACGGTAAATAACTATTTTCGCTTATCAATAATAATTGCATGGAATTATCATCTTTACTTACCCGTTTTAATGAACCAGAAACTTTAAAGATGGCCAAGCTTGGCCGTGAACTCAGGGCCAAAGGCATTGATATAACTGACCTAAGCCTTGGTGAGCCAGACTTTGATACACCACAACATATTAAAGACGCTGCCAAAAAAGCCATTGATGATAACTATAGCCATTATACACCCGTGGCAGGTTTCCTTGATCTACGTGAAGCCGTGTGTACAAAACTGAAAAGAGATAATAATCTGGATTATAAACCTACTCAAATTGTGGTGAGTACAGGTGCAAAACAAAGCATTGCCAATACGGTACTGAGCATTGTTGGCCCTGGTGATGAAGTGATTATTCCTACACCTTACTGGGTTACATATAGCGAAATAGTAAGATTGGCAGGAGGAGAAGTAAAGTTGGTAAAAACAAGCATGGAGAATGAATTTAAAATTACAGCATCCGAACTGGAAGCTGTAATAACGGAAAAAACAAAACTCTTCATGTTCTCTTCGCCCTGTAATCCTACAGGAGCTGTTTACAGCAGAGCAGAATTATCAGCATTAGCAGAAGTTTTTGCAAAACATCCCGGCATTTTCATCATGGCGGATGAAATTTATGAGCATATAATTTTTGAGGCAAAACACGAAAGCATTGCACAATTTGAAAATATAAAGGATAGGGTAATTTTAGTTAATGGCTTAAGCAAAGGTTTTGCTATGACCGGCTGGAGGCTTGGATATATCGCCGCTTCAGAACAGGTTGCAAAAGCATGTGATAAAGTGCAGGGACAATTTACCAGCGGTGCCAATGCCATTTCGCAAAGAGCTGCAATAACTGCACTTACCGGTGACCTGAGACCCACACAAGCCATGGTGGAAGAATTTAAAAAAAGAAGAGCAAGAGTGATGGAATTAATAAAGGAAATTCCGGGTGTTGAATGTACAGAACCACCCGGCGCATTTTATATTTTTCCTGATGTGCACACTTACTTTGGTAAACAAACCCCGGCGGGTGAAAACATTGCAAATGCAGACGAACTATGTATGTACCTGTTGAACACAGCTCATGTATCTGTAGTGACCGGAAAAGCATTTGGGGAAGAAAATTGTATCAGGATATCTTTTGCCAACAGTTTGGAAAATATTGAAAAAGGGTTTAAGAAAATAAAGGATGCACTGGCTTCGCTAAAATGATTATTTAGAAAGTGACAGTAATTTTTCATGTAATGCCATCACCTGCGGGAGAAGTAATTCTTCCTCATTATTTATCAAAACAAAATCGCAAAGCTGCATTTTTTTGTCTTCATTCATTTGCCTGCTTAACCTTGCCATTACCAATTCTTCTGTAGTATTTTCTCTCTGCATTACTCTTT
>JBDSYV010000149.1:0-56144 GCA_040110925.1 Ferruginibacter sp.
GAGCCGACTTATACCATCGTAAGTCAAAGGGCTGTATCAACCGTCACCGTTACCGGATTCCCTGCAACCTATAAAAACTTCAGGGATATCAGGGCAGAAGATGTGCCTCTTATAAAGGCAGGCATTCTGCAAACAGCTAAAATTGCAGAACCAACGATGATATTAAAGAAACGAAAAAAATAATAACCCGGATATGAAAATTACAGCTGCTTCGTAAAGGCAGCTTTTTTTATGTTGGGAAAAATTCGAAGCAAATTATTGTGATATTTTGATTCCCGATTTTCAATGCAATGCAAAAAAGCTGGTTCTTGAACTATTTAGCTATGGAGACATATGGTACAATAATACCATTGGACGGCGCCATAGTGTGTCGTAAAAGAACTAATTTTAAATTGCCAGACTCGCAAAGCTTTTGTTTAAGTAAAAGCATGTTTTTGCGATAGCTATTGGACCCTCGATTATTTTCCTATAAATAATTCTGCCGATTGCCTATCAATAAGGAAAGGCAAAAATAATTGCAGCGGATATGCCTGACGCATGATCATCATTTCGTATTGCATTGCTGTCCATTCTGCAAGTACATTCCAGGTTGAATTGGCAGCCTCAGTATATAAGCGATCTGCAGTCTCTGGCTTACGTTTTTTTTCATTCCATAGCAACAAAAAATAAGGTTCTACTTGCACTTTTAAGAAAAATGCGATTGTCTTTTGCGGGGTACAGTCGACTAAATCGAATGTAATTCCTATGCAGACTTTTTCTTCATATTTCTTCCTAACATTGGAGGCTCCCATTTTGGCCAGTAGAGATTCGATATAGCGGTTACTGTGACCTTGCCGACCGCATAGCCATAACTTACCGAAGCGCTGTCCGATTTATATTTTATCTTATATATCTATTTATTTCAAGTTGTTGGTTATTTCCAACAATACTATTATTTTTGTGGATAATAAGCAACATTAATGAAAACAAAAAAGCAAATATTGTTTCCAAAATTCCAGAAAATACTGGAACAAACGGGTGAAAACATAAAATTAGCCCGGAAGAGAAGGAAACTGACCACTATACAAGTAGCAGAACGGGCTGGAATTGACCGATCAACACTGTATGAAATAGAAAAGGGAAATCCCAGTGTTTCCATGGGGGCTTATTTCAATACACTTAGGGTATTGGGGTTGCAGGATGATTTTTTAAAGCTAGCAGCTGATGATGAATATGGCAGGAAATTACAAGACCTGGAATTAATTAATAAATAGAATAAAAGTGGCCGCAAATAAAACAGATATATGGGTGTATGCACATTGGATTGGGATGCCTGAGCCAAAATGTATAGGAATTCTTTCTGCGCAGCAGGCGAAGGGAAAGAAAGCTTTTAGTTTTGAGTACGATCCTGAATGGATAAAATCAAAACCACAAATGCTATTAGATCCCGAAATACAATGGTATACCGGCCCGCAATTTTCGAATAAGGAAGAAAATTTTGGAATATTCCTTGATTCAATGCCGGATACCTGGGGACGAACTTTAATGAAAAGGAGAGCAGCACAAAAAGCAAAAGAAGAAGGTAAGCCTGTTCCAACTTTATATGATATTGATTTTTTATTGGGTGTTTATGATGAAAACAGAATGGGAGCATTAAGATTTAAACTCAGCCCTGACGGACCATTTTTAGATAACGATTATGAAACTGCCGCCCCACCATTGTATAGTATCAGGGAATTACAACACGCAGCCGATATGGTAGAATCTGATCCAGAAAATGAACATGTAAAAAAATGGATCGCTATGCTGATGGCACCCGGTTCGGCATTAGGCGGGGCCAGGCCTAAGGCAAATATCCTTGATGAAACAGGACACCCAATGATCGCCAAGTTTCCATCAAGAAGTGATACAATTGATAAAGCAGCCTGGGAATTTCTTGCATATAAACTTGCATTGCAGGCAGGTATTGAAATGACAGAATCAAAAATTCAGCACGTCGCCGGTAAGTACAATACTTTTTTTACTAAACGTTTTGACAGGATTGGCGGAGAACGTGTACATTTTGCATCTGCCATGACCATGACTAACAATAATGAAGACACGATAAAAGACAAACCAGCCAGTTATCTTGACCTGGCTGAATTTATACAGTACTCAGGGGGTAATATACAACCAGACTTACATCAACTATGGAGACGTATAATTTTCAATATTTCCATCTCAAATACAGACGATCACTTGCGGAACCATGGATTTACCTTAGGAAATACCGGGTGGAAACTTTCTCCTGCATACGACATTAACCCTTCTATTGATAAAGACGGGCTTGCTCTTAATATCGATCAGGACAATAATACACTTGATTTTGGCCTTGCAAAAAGTGTTGGACAGTACTTTCAGCTAACAAATCCTGAAATGAATCTCATAATCGGAGAAGTAATTGAGACTGTGCAAAATTGGAAGAACATTGCCAACCAAATCGGGATCTCAAGATCTGAACTGGAATCAATGGAACGGGCATTCCGTTACCGGAATGTTTCGTGAAAACAGGAACCATAGCCCGAAACAAAAAAAGCCATAACCTACGTTATAGCTTTTAAAAAAGTGGAGCTGCAGGGAATCGAATCTATTAATAGGATGCAAGACCACATTGAGTTACAGCTAAGTGATAAATTCTGACTCTCGAATTACTCTACTTCAATTCCTTTCAATTTAATACCATTTACCGTCTCTCATACCTTTTCTATGCTTTAACCGGGGAGCAACCTAGCCTGGGCAATACCTAAATAAGAAAATCTTTTACCTGGCTTTCGCTTAATCCGGTAAAGGAGCAAAACTCGGAAAGCGAGAGGAAATCACTTCTTCCTTTATTATTTTTCTTTTTGATTTTAGCAAGCAGCTTCCTGGCGGCACGTTCTTTACGGCCGGTGATATTCATTATGTCTTTGGCATAAATGACTATGCGATTTGGGATCATTTGCTGCATAAACCTGCACGTACGGAACGCTTTGTTTTTTGGGTTTCAATGAGTTTCTATTATTGTGGTGATAATGCAAAAATAAAAAAGAAAGACTCACTGTACAGTAGAAATGTTTTTGCAAATTTTTTAATCCAAAAACCCATTTAAAATGGCAAGGCAAAAAGGTATAATTAAACTTGATGGTACTATCGGAGATATTACCTTCTACAAAACGCAGGACGGATACCTGGCAAGAGAAAAAGGCGGCATACCTGCAGACAGGATTGCCAATGATCCTGCTTTTCAAAGGACCAGGGAGAATGGCGCTGAGTTCGGGAGAGCTGGCAAGGCTGGTAAAGTGCTGCGCACCTCCCTTAGAGCATTACTTCAAAATGCCACAGATAGGCTTGCGGTTAGCAGGTTAACAACTGAAATGGTGAAGGTAATTCAAGAGGATCTAACAAATCCGAGGGGCCTGAGAAACGTGATTGATGGAGAAGCTGAACTTTTGGAAGGTTTTGAATTCAACATCAATGGTAAACTTGGGACTACGCTGTATGCGCCTTTCACGACTGTAATAGACCGTGTGGCTGGCACTTTAACTGCAGGTCTGGTGCCGTTTATCCCGCAAAACATGATTGCTGCTCCCGGAGGTACTACACATTTCAAAATTGTATCTGCAGGATCTGAAGTGGATTTTGAGAATGAAAGTTTTGTAGTGGATGGGCAGGAAACGGCAATACTGCCATGGGATTCGAACCCTACTTTGGCAATTAACCTTGTAAATAATGTTACGCCGGCAAGTACACATCCGTTGTTTCTTGTTTTGGGTATAACATTTTACCAGGAAGTAAATGGCCAAATGTATCCTTTAAAAAATGGTGCTTTCAACCCTTTAGCGTTAGCAAAAGTTGATGGCAACTAACTTTTAAATCCTATGAATATGGAACTGGAGCTTATCAGAACATATTTCCCCAATGGCACGAATGGAGAATTATTCTTCAATGGAGCCAGAGTATGCAACTCAATAGAGTTGGCCTGGAATAACAACCAAAATAGGATATCGTGTATTCCAGAGGGTAAGTATGAACTGAAAAAAAGATATAGCCAACAACATGGATGGCACCTGCAGGTGATGAAAGTAAAAAATAGGGACCTGATATTGATTCATGCTGCAAATGATGCCCGGAAGGAACTGAAGGGCTGTATCGCTCCGGTTTCCATTTTAACTGCAGAAGGCAAGGGTTTAGGGTCCAGGATCGCAAAGGACAAACTTCAATCAATCGTCTTCCCAGTATTAGAAACAGGTAAGAAAGTTTTCTTACTTATCAAATCTGAACTGCATGAGGCCGATTAAAAATTTTCAAATTAAATGAAATGATTTGTGCAAAAGCATAAACGACTAACTGTAAAGAAATGGATCAACATATTCAAATAGATGGCAGCACTAAAGCCGGCACCATTGGTGGCACGTTGTTAATCTTATTCATAAATGTCAGCAGCGCTGAAATTGGAAAAACAATGGTGATGGCTGGAGTAGGGGCAATTGTTAGTTTCAGCGTATCCATGGTGCTTAGGCGCATTGTGAGATACATTCAGAAAAAATAGTTCTGTTGTTGTGGTGACTGCAGATTTTGCGAGGGACTTTTCTAAGTCCCTTTTTTTATGGGAACCTGCTAATAAGGAAATGCGCAAGAATCAGTGACACAGAAACCAATGCGTGAGGACCAAACAAACACACCAGGCGAAACGAACCAACAGGAAACTACTATGGAGCCAACATAATAACGGCAAACGAGAACTGACATAACGAACATTTTATATTAAAAAATAAAAGAACTGCTCTCTTCAAAGCACCGGAATTTAGGTGGCTGTATAAATGATGGCCTTGTGTGCAGGCATTGTGTTTATGCTGCGCAGCCTGGGTTTGTGCCGGTGCTAACTTGCAGTGCTTTTATTTTTTATAATGTCGTGAAGTTTGTTTCCTGAGTTTGGGAACAGATGTTCCAGGTCAAGGAACCTGTAATTTCAACAAGTGCCTCTCCAATTTTATTATTACACCCCCTAAAAAGGAGGTGAAATAAATGAGCTAATAATAGCATGATGGCCGGCTAAATGGAGCCAGAGACCAGAAGGCATGGAAAAAACCCGGACGGTGACAAAGCGACCTGACCGGAAAATGTAATACCGGAATGCAATCTGACAATGTGAATGATGAACTAACATAAGAAACGATTGATTGTGAAAAAATAAAATAACTGCTCTCTCACAGCACCGGTTGTAGGCATGCATATAAATGAGAGCCTTGTGTGTTGGTATTGTGTTTATGCTGCGGAGCTCAGCCTTGTGCCGGTGCTATCTTGCAGTTTATTTTATTTTTTCAATCGTTGTTTGAGTTCAGTTCACAATTGTCACTTCTGTGTTTTGCAATTGGTCACAAGGTTATTTACATATGCGCTTTCCTGCTTTGGGGCCAGGATTTATCGCAGTACTATTTATGATTTACCAAAAGTTTCCACTTTTTACTTCCTGTTATTACAAAACTTTTGAAGCAATGCAATCTGAAGTTTTTCTGATGCTTTTAATTGTTCCTCCAATGACGTTTTCATTTTACTTAAGTTATCAAGATGAATTATCAATTCAGCTAACCTGGTCCAGTGAGGTTGGATTTCAGGTGCCAACTCCCGAAACAAATCCCGCACATCATTTAGATTTATAAATGGTATGGCAGAACCTCTATGCCTGGTTTTAAATTTTCCCGTTTGGTGTAATGCATACGAAAGCCAATAAAAAAAATCGTGGTATTGTTTGTTACTGCAAGTAATTATAAAGGAGTTTGGCCAAGGTTTTAACCCTGGCTTACCTGCATTATCTCCTTTGCAAAGAAGGAAAAAACTGTGAGAAGGAATTGATCTGGATTGATTCCAGCACCTGATCTTTGGGAGCATCATGATAATAAAGCTTTAAGTGATTCTCAACCTCTTTTGAAAATTTTAAACAAAAGAAAAAAGAGAAAAAAAGAAAGCCCTTTCATCAGCCGCCGATATCGTAGCCAAAATGCAAGCGGAATAAATACGTGGGATCCAAAAGACTAAATACATTCAAAAGCTGGTGCAGGATAAAATGATGCTAACAGGCAATGAAGTTTTATGCCGAACAATTTGGCATGATCATTCACGCTTGCGTGACTAATCAAATGCTTATTCGGCGGCTACCTTTGCTTGATTTTTTTATTTTTTGCCAGGTACTATTCCTGACCTGTCAATTTTCTGAACAATATAAAGAAGTCATACAGTAATTTGAAAATGTCATAAACCAGTTTAATTTTTTCAAACCAGGTCTTCTTTTCCTTTACTTTTTTACAAGTGTGCATAATGTTCGATTTAATTATGCACCTGGTATTATTGGGAGAGCGCTCCCAAATATGTTTGAAAGTGATCGTTCGGAAAAGGACAAGTGCAAATCGGTTTTTAAATGCCCGTCATTATTGCATTTTGAGGACACTTCCTGCCGGTAAACGGATGTTCAATGCCGTCAGGCACTAATAGCGAGCCGCCAACGGCCGCTGGAGAGTAACGGAAGCGGACGGCGAGTGCCAGCGACTGGGGCGGACAGGAAAACAGCCACAGGCTGTGATGGGCGCACAGTGGAGGGGCTTTATGTGGCATGTGTACATAAGCGTGGCCTTGTGCCAATAATGCCCCGTAACGCAGGCGATGGCCGAACGGCGAGCACAAGAAAAATGGGCAGCGGGTGGACTGGAGCTTGCTGAAATGAAGAAGCGACGAAGTAGTGTAATGGAACCTGGGGAGCATTGCGATTGATTGCGAAAGGGATTGTGCATCACGCCTGGATTTGCTTTTGTGTTTAGCGGCGTGATGCCAGGCCCTGAAGCAAAGGCCTGGTTGCGAACATGGTGTAATGGAACGGTATGAGGAGTAAATGAATGAAGCGAGCTGCAGGACACAAGAGCTGCCGTGACGAATGCCGCTTGAGCTGCAAGCTGTGTGACAAACTGCAGAGCACCCGAAGGGCATTGCAGGTGCAGCAATACTTAAATAAAATGAATAGATTCCATTGCTGCTGCTGCAATGGTTTGGCGCATCAGCTTGCCGAAAAGGCATGAGGAACTCCTTATTACCGGCGAAGCGTAGGGACTGTGGGGTGGGAAAAGAAGCGATGGCTGGTAGCTTCCCGTCCCGGCTTTGTGTGTGGCATCGGGATGCTGCCGTCAGGGCAATGGGAGAAAGCTGCTGTTTGCCAAGCGCTACCGAGTGAATGAGCAAGTGAAGTATAGTTTACGGAACGAACGAAGCGATATGAAGAAGGTGGCCTGCAGGCGGTAGTTAATTTTACTTAGTCCGGTATTCTTATCTAAATGAGATTAAAAATTCTCTTATCCAGTAAGCATCTGATGAACCTTGAGTTGTCATTTCATCAAGCATCCAAAGATAATTTGTGAAAAGCTCATTATTGTTTCTTACTTCAGTAAGATGGTTTTCATAAACTCGATGCATCAATTTTTCAGAATGTTTGTAAGACAGAATCAACTTAGTGTTTGTAGTTGTTTTAAAAATATCAGCAAGTAAATTAATTCCTTGTGGCATGAGTGTTTTGTCTCCAATATGGCTTAAAATATTAACAACAGCCTGGGGGTTGGAAACACCATATTTTTTAATATTCCTTTCAAGAAAATCCCTCATATTTTCTATGGGTCGCCATGATGAGGCATTGTCATTCCATTCAATTTCAAGCAGGAGTAAATCTGCAAAAAGAGGTATTTTTTGAACCGAAAGTATTTCTTCAAATTTTTGCCATGTATTTTGAAAACTACTTAATGTTAATTGTGATTTTTCCGGTTCTTCAGTTGGGAGATTGTGGTCAGCTATGATTATAATATTTCTGATTGTTCCACGAAAGAAAAGAAATATTTCATTTCTTCCTTTTAAAGCAATTGACAAAGTAGTTAAATCATGAATTTTATTAAGAAAATATTCCATCAATTCTCCACCTACAGAATTAATGTTCCAAAAAATAATATTGCTAATTTTATCGGTTAATAAAACCCTAATCTCATGTATTCTGCTCTCATAGTCGCCCGATTTTCTACCATCAACTTCTTTATCAATATATATATCAATCATCCTTTTTAAAAAATCAAGACATTTTTCAGGGGGATTAAGATTAGGGATAATAGCTATTGTTTTTTGCAGTATCCATTTAGAATACTCAGGAATATTAATTTTATCACACTCCACATTTACCCTCCCTTTGTATATTTTGTTTAAGAAAGAATTTAGTTTTTTTGAGTAACTATTTATTTGTGCCTCTGTGTACCGATGGTCAATGTAAAATGGATTTTCCTTATTGAATTTTGCAAAGCCAATAAGTCCGATAAAATATTTTGATGCCTTGTCCGCTGAAATACGCCAAAGATTGTTATTAAAAGAAGTCAGGAATTTTGAATAAGCTGAATCATTTAATTGGAAGTGTGTTGTAAGCAAATTGATAATTAACAGTTCAATCTGCTTAACGCTTTTCTGCAATTCTGGCAATGTCATAAGTAAAGGAATGACATTCATAATTGCATCGTCATCAAATGGAGAAATGTCTAAGGAAAAGTTATAAGGCTTATGCTGCTTTTTAATAAGTTTATTTGCTATTTCTATTACAGTAACAACTGACCATTCTTTTTCTTCGATTGTTAATTCGTTCCAAATATCCCTTATGCCAACTGCAGCAAGGAGACCGGGGGTGTGTTCATGAAAAATGAATTCCTTCAATTGTTTATAATGAAGGAATATTTCTCTCCATTGTTCAATGGTAATTTTCTTATCTTTTTTCTCTACATTAAGTAATAACAATTTAAACCCTGCATTTCTGTTTGATTCTTCAAAGGGTGCTTTCAGCACATCCATGTGTTCCTGAACATCTTCACTATATGAGGGTTCAATCTGGAAACTTGTTTTATCGCCATCAGTTATTTGATTAGTTATCTTCCATGTCCGTATATCCATGTCATCCAGCATTTTCTTCCAGTCAAAATCATCTTTTTCAGCCAATTCTCTGTGTCTATCAATAATTTCAAATACTTGTTGATTTAGTACTCTGATATTAAAAGTATATTCAACAATAAAGCCTTTTAATCCCGGATTATGCTTTAAGCGATGGGGAAGTTTATCAGATTTTAGCCTTTCTTTATCAAACACCTCATTACTTGACATTAAATTAAAAGGGTGGAAATCGCCTGTAAATCTTGAAACATCCCAACTAATTAATTTCCTGTGAGTAAATAAAGGAAGTAATTTTTCATCAACCATTAAGGGATATGCCTGGCAAATACTTGATATTACAGATGTAGTAGCTACAGAGGAACTCTTTGTGTAAAGTACATGTATTAGCTTTTGCAAATATTCTTTAAATGCTTCACCCCATTCAGCTACTTCTAAAAAGTAACATTCCAATGCCATTAAAACAGACTGTAAGAGGTAAGGAGTTACTTTTCCAGTGCCTCTATACATTGACCATAAAACTGAACTGCCATGTTGAACGATTTTTGTATTATCATAAAGTATTAATTCTACATCAACACATCCATCATTCTTTGAAAAATCTGAAGCCAGGTATTTTTCTGTAGAATAATTAATAAACTCAACAATAAAATTCACTGCTTTAAAAGGGTGGTTTCTCAACAACCAAAGGATTGATGTTTGATATGCACTTGCCGGAAAATATTCCAGTTTAAATTCATCAACTAAGCCAAAATGATAATTTACATCCCTACTATGATGCTCTTCGCCAAGAAATGAAAAAAGACTGTCCTTATTTTTTGAAGGTTTCTTTGGCTTGAAATACCATTTTTGTTTTGCTATTTCAATAATTAGGTCAGGAAAATATTTAGCAAGATTTCCTCCTTTTAATCCGGAGAGGGCAAGCGTTAAAATTTTATCATGGTATCGTTTTAATATCCAGTCTTTATCTGTTTCTTCTTTACGCCCTTCTTTGATTGCCTTTTTGAGTATTTCTTCAACTTCTGGAATTATTCCACCACATAAATCAAATACCAGGCAAAGACACCTTTCAACGGTGTTATCATCATAAGGATAATCGCTTTTTTTAATATACCTGTTTTCCAACAGGTGCAAAATAATTAAACCTGCCTCTCTCGTACCGTCCGGCACTTCATTAGTTAGAAGTAACTTATTCTGCCAGTCTGAAATAACGTTGACAATAAGATAATGGTATTGTTCCGGAATACTAATAATATTTTGGCAAACTAGCTTAATCACTTGGACCCATCCATAACCTGTTGGTATCAAAAATTTCCACTCTTTGGTAGTACTGGAATTTTCTCTACAGGCAGTTCTCATAACATGAACTATTCTAAAGAATATAATCCAGTTATTTTCCTTTAAAAGGTTAAAGTTTTTACCAAAAAATATTTCACAATAGACCGAATTTAAAACTGCTATCAAAGATTCGTCTTGCCAAAACCTGTCTAGTTTTGTACTAACTAAGTTTCTTGTAAAAAAGTCAATTTTAGTAGCATCCTGCTCTTTTAATACATTTTGCACCCAAAGCCTGTATGCCCTTCGCATGGCAGGCTCAGTACCAAGTTTATTAAAAAAGTCTTCGTCATTGTCCTTGTTAGTGTATTGAGCAGAAACAAACTTAACTAACGCCCAATCTTCTAACACATCATGTGCCGGTGCATATGCATCTGAATTCAATGATTTTACAATTACATTATCTTTTTCAAGGTAGCTTAATGCTGGAAGGTCAGGGTTATCAAGAAATATAAATGGCTGCATTTTTTTAGCTCTCTTTACAGACATTTCTACAAACAAATTATTTCTTCTCTGCGGCAGCCCATCATAATTAGCATTAATCTTGTTCTCAATAATTGCTTCCCATAGACTGTTGACAAATTCTACTTCACTTACTTGAGAAAAATCGCCGGGATTATTCTTTAAAGCTTTAACGGCAAAATCAAGGTATTTTGGGTTTCTAATTAATGAAGTAATTCTATTGTTTGTCCTGATTTTTTTTATACCAGGCAGTTTCTCTTCTATCAAATCCAATTCTTCATTGCTTAATACCGGCACATCTAATTTTTCATAAGGTTTGTTGTAAAAAAACTTTCTTTCAATCAAATTCAGATTTATACTTCTGCAACTAATTATGAATTTTACATTGGGAAGCTCTTCTACTGATTTCATCAACTGCTTGAACCCTGTGCCCTCACCTTCTAAAAGCTTTTCAGCGCTATCAACATAAACAATATTTCTTTCTTCCAAAGGAAAATGAGAAAAAATTTCTTTTATGGTCAACTTAATATCAAACGGCAGGAAAATATCTCTAAGATTTTTGTCGATTAGTTCATCAGCTTTGAAAATTAATATATACCCGTTCCCTTTATTGATAGACTCGGTTAAAAGTGTTTTCGCAATTGCAGACTTACCGGCTCCGGGGTCACCGGCTAAAACTATAAATTGTCCTTTATTCTGTTTTTCGATGGCTTCTTCTACAATCAACTTTCTGCTAATATTAACACCACCAATTGTATCATCAATTAATTCGATTATCTCAAAATTTTGATGACTTATCTTTTTTAATTTTGTTACCGTTGTATTGTAATATGTGCTATTTAAATATTTACTTATTTCCTGCGGCAGATTATCTTTTGTAAAAAAGCCTCCTTTAGAATCGCTGTCACTTACAAATCCAAAAGCTGAATCCCAAATTTGCTTTCCTGTTGCAGTTTCGGTAGACTTTGAGTGTTCTATTAATGTGATAAAATTTGCTTTTGAAATACTTGCCGGATGCCCAAAATCGTATTCTAAAATATCAAAACACTTGAAAAAAGTAAACAGTTCTGTATCTGAAGCATTATTATCCGTTTGAATAATCAGTGATTTAAAAAGCTCGAAATATTTTTTCTTTCCTTCAATTTTTGAAACCTCATTTTCAAAATCTGCGAAAGATGATTTTAATTTTGCCCAATTCAATAACTGCTTTAAGTGATTTTTTTCGGCTTGTGTTAAATCGCTTTTTATCAGGTAAATTTTATCTTTTGTTGAATCAAAAAGTGAAATGTTTTTAAAATCCATCCAGGCGGCATTAAGAACTTCTTTAAAAAGTTCGCTTTTTTCAGAAATTATTAAGTTATGCTTTATTTGAAATAAAACTCTTTGTTCAATAGAATTAGCATCAGTACATTTCAGCAACAAATCATCTGTTTTATATCCAAGTGAGCCTGATTGCTGTCTGAATTCAGTAATGTGACTTTCCGGAAAACCAGGAATACTTCCGCCTATGATAAAGTTGACAAAATAAGCTGTTTGCACTTCAAACTCATAGTGACTACCCCCGCCCCCTTGTGAATAAACATTGCTTTCAGTACTCATAAGATTAGTTGCTTGATAATAACTCCATCAACCTGTAATTGATATAGTAAGTTGTTCTGCCAATTTTTTGAGGCTTTACAATATCGGCGTCGGTTAGTTTTTTTAACCAGGTTGATGCTGTTTGTCTGTGTGCTATCCCTCTTTTTTCAAGCAATTCAATTTTCAGGTAAGGCAATGTAAACATCAACTGCAGTAGTTCGTGAGTGAATGAGGAGCCCAGTACTTCTTTCATTTGTTTTTCATATTCTTCTTTTAACTGGAGCATTGCCCTTATTTTTTTTGTGGTAAGCTGGGTTGTTTCAATTAATGCAGTAAGAATATACATGGTCCAGTCGTGCCAGTTGTCTTTTTCTGTAACCCCTCTCAGCAACTGGTAGTACTCTGTTTTATATTTTACAATATAAGAACTGAGGTATAGTACCGGCTGTGATAGCAACTCCTGTTGCACCAGATACAATGCGTTTACAATTCTTCCTGTTCTTCCGTTACCATCTGCAAATGGGTGAATGGCTTCGAACTGGTAATGTATTAATGCCATTTTTATCAATGGGTCTAATGCAGATAATTCCGGACTGTTGATGAATTGCTCCAGTGCTGTTAGCTTCTCTCTCAATACATCTTCGCAGCAAGGAGGCGTATAAATTACTTCTCCATTAATGGCATTCTTTAAAGCCGTGCCGGGTGCATTTCGGATACCTGATTTATTTTGCTTAATGGTTTGTACTATTTCTACCATTGTATTTGTAAGTAAAAGGTTCTTTTGAGCCTTCATTTTTTCAAGTCCCACGTACAAAGCTTCCCTGTAACTTAACACTTCTTTGGCCGCATGATTGGCGGTACCTTCTTCCGTTGCAGCTTTGTACAGTTCGTCCTGAGTGGTCACTATATTTTCGATAGCGGAGCTGTCTTTACTTTCCTGGAGTACAATTGTATTTATAAGTAATTGTGGATCTGGCAGCGAAGCACAAAGGCCGTTTAACTCTCCTAGATGCCGGGCAGCCTTTGCCAAATGCCGCAATATTTCAGGCGATTCGGTGAAACCGGCTGGGGGCAGGTTGGCCAAATCGTTAAAGGCCGTATTCTTATTGTAAGCCATTGTGTTGAATTTTGTAAATAATTTCGACTTTAGCCTTTGTTAATGGCATGCTATTCGACATCAATTTTTAATGATGGTGAAATTAAGGCATATTTTCTACATTAAAAGAATTTGATGTAGAAATGTGTTTACTTCAAAAAGGACAAAGAAGAAAATTTGGCTGATTTTCAACATTTAGCTTCCTGCACGGAATAAGTTTTGTGGCTAAGTTCCTGTAAGCAACTTTACTTTTCCATTACTTACTTTGTAAAAAAGGGTTTCATTTGTTTTCATGTCATAGATAAAAGGCAGGAACATTTGCAATGGCTTTGCCTGACCAAGTAAAATCATGGAGCATTATACTTCTGTCCAGTCGCAAAGGATCTTCCAGGCTGTGCGGCTGGCCTGTTGCTGAATGCTTGCCCTCGCATCTGGCCGTGGCCGCTTTACATCCTGCTAAAGAATTTTAAAACATTCTTCTACCTGTACCTTTAAATGGAAAGGCAGTGTTTACTATAAGTGTATCGAAAAATAGCAAGGTGATGCCGGTGCAGATTTTTCTGCATACTGCTTGTTGATATTGGATGCTCCAATTCAGTTAGATAATATTTTCGTTTTATTTATATTACCACCATTGGGTTTACGGGATTCTATCTTGAAAATTTTGTGATGAGAAATTAATAGAAAGAGGAATTTGGGTTTTATATCCTTAAAGAATTTTATTTCCTCATTTTGGGTTCTGAATTTGTATTTAAGAACGGTGACTTTGAGTTTATGCGCTGCTGCAGGCTATAAGGTTTTTATTTTTTTATTGGTTAACCTGGGTTGCTTTCTTCGAAATAGCCAGGCTGGTTTTTCTACTGGCAAATTTTTCAGAATGGAAACTAGCAGGAACTAATGAAGGATTTAAGTCCATCGTGCATGGCATTCGTATGGACATGTCCATGGCTGCCTATCTTGTTATCCCGGTAGTCTTATTTACAATTATCTCTTATTTAATTCCCTTCTTCAGGAAGGCCATCATTTATAAGGTTTACATAGCCCTGGTATTGATCCTGAATGTCCTGTGACTTGTTGCAGATATTGGATTATATAAAGCCTGGGGTTCCCGGATAGATGCAAGTACATTAAAATATTTTTCTAACCCCAGGGAAATGTGGGCATCTGTTTATAACCAGCCAGTGTTCTGGATCTTGCTCGGTTATATCATATTGGTATGGGCTGCTATTAAGATATTCAATAAGTTTCTTCAATGGGGAGTAAGTCGGTTACAACAGGTTAGTTTTAAATTGCTGCAAATTGCCTGTTTATTAATTATGGGTGGATTATTCATTATTCCCTTGCGTGGTGGATTTCAACTGGCCCCCATTAATCAAAGCACTGTATATTTTTCTCAATCTAATTTTGCAAATCTTGCTGCGTTAAATGCGCCCTGGAATTTTATATATTCCGCCAATCATAATGTTGAGACTGGGAAAAACCCCTTTACTTTTTTGGAGAATCCATCAAGTAAAAAAATTACGGATAGCCTTTTTGTATCAAGGGGAAATGATCAATATGTATTATCAGATACCGGCATAACGAAACCAAATGTAATCCTGATCGTATGGGAAAGTTTTACGGCCAAGGTTATAGATTCCTTATATGAAGGAAGAGAAATTACACCTCGTTTCAACAGGTTAAAAAATGAAGGCATTTATTTTTCAAATATTTATGCCAGTGGTGATAGAACGGATAAAGGGATTGTAGCAGTTTTAAGTGGATATCCTTCGCAACCTACAACCTCCATTGTAAAAGTTCCTTCAAAAGCTGCAAAACTTCCTTCGCTTGGAAAATTAATTAAAAGAAGATGACTATCAAACTGCATTTTATTATGGGGGGGAATTAGAATTTACAAATATTAAAGCATATCTGCTGCAGGCTGGTTACCAGCATTTTATTACCATTGATGATTTTTATAAAAAAGATCAGAACAGCAAGTGGGGTGCACATGACGGCGTTGTAGAGACCCGGCTGCAAAGTGATATAGGAAATATGCAGCAACCATTCTTTGTCAACTGGCTTACCCTTAGCAGCCATGAGCCATTTAAAACGCCAGTGACACCATATTTCCAGGGAAAAGATGACAAGTCTCTTTTCTTAAACTCATTGCATTACACGGATTCCTGTGTTTCAGCATTTATTACCTATGCAAAGTCTCAGCCATGGTGGCATAACACGATCGTTATGATAGTAGCAGATCATGGTCATCGGCTTCCCCGCAGCAATAGAAAAGAGAATGATTTTAAGATCCCTATTTTATTGACGGGAGGTGTAATATCTAAAAATCAAAACATAAGAAATGTTGGTGGACAAACTGATCTCCCGGCTACGCTTTGGGGCCAGGTAAAAAAACATGCACCAAATCCATTTCCATGGAGTAAAGATCTTTTAGACAGCAGCACTTTACACTGGGCATATTTCAGTTTTAATAATGGGTTTGGGTTTGTGAGTGATTCATCCATGTTTATTTAATGTTGGCAACCGTATGATTGAAAGCAGGGGGAATGTCGATTCAATACAAATAAAAATGGGTAAGGCTTTTTTACAGGGCAGTTTGTAGGATTACCTGGAAAAATAAGTTGTTTTGTGGTGGTGGTAAGTGTTTTAATAAAAGCCTTTATTGAGCAGACGATATTATAGTTTATAAACAAAACAACAGCAAGCGTTGGATTTCTACACTTGGAACTAAACAGTCTAAATTTGAATTTCATGTATTCTTTAACATTGGCTCCTGTTGGACATTCCCAAAAAATAATTTCAATTTGCTATCTATATGAACGTTAAATTAGCTCTGAAATATTTGTTCCATTTTACATCAGATTCAGAAATGCTGCTGCGACTGCAGCGGGAAACTTTTGATTATTTTATTGATGAAAAAAATTGCAAAAATGGACTCATAGCTGATAAAACGGCAGTTGGCTGGCCGTCAAGTATCGCAGTAACCGGGTTAGCCATAAATGTATTCATAATAGGTGTGGAACGGGGTTATATTAGCCGGGAGGAAGCAAGGAGAAGAGTTTTACAATCATTGAGATTTCTGCATTCAAGCCAGCAAGGGCTGGAGCCCGATGCAACAGGATATAAAGGTTTCTACTACCATTTTCTTAGTATGGAAACCGGCAAAAGGATGTGGGATTGTGAATTATCAACTATTGATACTGCAATATTGATAGCCGGAATACTGACGGCAAGGCATTATTTTACGCTTAATAATGTGGAGGAAGAAGAACTCCGGCTTTTGGGAGACAAACTATATGAACGGGTAGATTGGGACTGGGCACGAAACGGAGAGGCTACACTTACACATGGCTGGACACCTGAAGCAGGCTTCTTTGATCAAAGATGGGATAATGGTTACAGTGAGGCGCATATTCTGTATATCCTTGCCTTGGGATCACCAACCCATCCTATCAGCGAGGTGGGGTACCAGGAGTGGCTAGCTTCTTTCGAATGGAAAAATGTTTATGGCATTGAATATTTATATGCAGGCCCGCTTTTCATTCATCAAATGTCGCATCAGTGGCTTGATTTAAGTGGTATTTATGATAGCAGCAATACAAAATATGGTATAGATTATTTTGAGAATAGCCGCAGAGCCGTGAATGTTCATTATCAATATGCTCTTAAAAACCCAATGGGTTTCAACCGGTATGGAAAATATGTATGGGGACTTACAGCATGTGATGGGCCAGGCCCAGCCAGCTAAACAGTGAAGGGTGTGCAAAGAACTTTCTATGATTATATTGCACGTGTAGCGCCGTATTGCCCCGATGATGGTACGATTTCGCCATGGGTATGTATCACTTCATTACCGTTTGCTCCGAAGATAGTACTAAGAGCAATCAGAACCGTTATGGGAATAATTATACTTCTATTTGGTAAAAACAAGGGATTCCAGGCCAGTTTCAATGCCAGCTTTCAAAAAAAAGGAGATAATCCTTTTGGGTGGTTATCACCCTGGCAGTTCGGACTGAACCGGGGGCCGGGCGTCATAATGATAGAAAATTACCTGTCTGGACATACGTGGAAAATTTTCAAACATTGTCCTCACATAATTTCAGGGCTGCGCAAAACGGGATTTAAGGGCGGTTGGCTAGTGGGGGTAAAATGAAATCTTTTTTTGCAATATACTGTTTTTCACAAAACATAAATTTAAACTTCTAAAAGAACGTTTTCAATGAAGCTCAAATAATTTTTAAATAATTGTTTCATCGGTGCTCCCAGCTGCAAGGCAAACTGCCGAAATTGACTAATTGCTTAAACTTTTCCATTTTAATAATTTTAGAGATCAAATAAATTGCAGTTAAGGAACAAAAACAAAACATCGGCATACCTTATCATTTCAAAGGCTTCAAGTTCAACCCTATGATTACAGGAGCTGCCATGGTATTGAGTAGCGTGAGTAGGATTCAGTTTACGATTGAAATTGCTGAAGCTATAATGCCAACAAAGATGTAACTCTTTTATATTTTAGAATAACTACAAAATGAGGGATTTAATCATATTTGGTTGTTAAGTTTTCTTTGCACGAAATACGCAATGAATGGCGCAGGATAGTACAAGATTGTTTTCACCGGAAGATTAAGCAGGATAACTCTGAGGTGAAAAAATTATACCATATCATGTTTATACAGGAACGGGATAATAAAAATTGAACAAGCCCCGGTTATGCAAATGATACCTATTAATAATTCCCTGAATTCCTTAGAAATTATCGGATCAGCTGATCGTTGAATTGACATTGTAGCTACTACCATTAATATGGTGGACAGAATTGCAGCAAGCTGGAAAATGAGCGTTCCTTGTTTAAAAAAATGATGAAATAAGTAAAATATTAATCCCGCTATGGTAACCATAAGGATTACAATAAAAATAATGGTAGAAACATTAATGATCTCTGACAAAGGAAATCCTACTGTGCTCCTGAACCATGAATTATAAATCAGGCCCAGCACTGTGGCTGTAATGCCTGCAAAAACTCCGGCTAAAAGTGATTTTGAAAATTCAGTTGATTCATAATCATGGTTCATATTCTTGTTATGCATATAATTTTATTTTATAAAAAGAGGAATAAGGTAAAGGTACTCAGGGGATGTTAGCAAGTTATTAAAGGAAGATTAGAAAGTGATTAAAATGCAACGGTTTTACCTTCATCCTGAGAATGCTCGGTACACTAACGATATAAAAAATAAAATCAATGCCATTTTAACCTTCTTAGTAAATATAATTTATTAAGTTTGTGCCATGTTCAGTAATGCAATAAATAGTAATGCCTCCTTTACGGTTTCCCAACACATAATCGTGCTGGATACCCGTGATTGCTTTACCTGTTCCTTTACTGAGTTTCTCCCTTTTAATTCTGATATGTACTATTATTCCAGTTTTAAAGCCTACAAAACACTTAGCCGGTCTTAAGAAAATCGTCTTCAGCTATCGGCGGGATTTCTTCCCAACCAAATTATCATTAAGATTTTATTTATCATCAGCACTGCCATTTTTTGGTATAGACAGCCTTGATTTTTATATGGTGTAGATGCTACAAATGCCTTAGCTGATGCCGGGCATAATTTGTTAAAAATTAAAAACGTTGCAATGTCACAAAAAGAAAAAGAGGTAACCCTTAACGGGTCCATTTTACTTACTTTTTTATTGCTGAATGTTATAGTGCTGCGGCACGCTTTTTTAAACAACCAAAACTGGTATTGGGTTTTATTGATCTTACTCCCTTGCCTTTTGATTGCTTTAAGCTATACCCGGCAAAAGAAAAACTGGTAAAATATGTCTTAACAAAATTATCATCACTTAAATTAAAATAAATGAAAAATACATCCAAGCCACCAGGAAATACGCTGATAATAGCAGAGGAAGATTATGAAACAATAAACAATTACGTGAATGGCCTGAATTGGGTGCACAGCTTTGATAAAAAGAATGCAGCCTTATTGAAGGAAGAGTTAAAAAAAGCAACATTAGTAAAAAAAGATGACTTGCCGCAGGATGTAGTAGGGCTAAATTCGAGAGTCATTATTAAAGACAAGGAACGAAATAAATTATTAGACTTAGTATTGGTTGTGCCGGAATTAGCAGATATCAAACAGGGGAGAATTTCAGTTTTTGCCCCCATCGGTACAGCATTGATTGGATTCAGGCAGGGCACTAAAATAAAATGGGAAGTCCCTTCCGGGAATAAAACATTTACAATATTGGAGGTATATAACCCTCAAAAACAAGAAAAATTTTAAATTAAAAATCATGGATTTGATAATGATAATAATAATTGTAGCATTTATGCTTTCAATTATCTGGGTCTTTAAAAAGAATAGGGCGGAAAAAAGGAAAGATGAGGAAATACTCAATAAATATTATGAGCAGCGAAGAAAATTAAAATTTGGAGGGCTTAAAACCGGTACCAAATCATAAAGAGTATAATCGCCTGTTCCATAAATTGGGTAGTGAAAATAAATCATAAAAAAAGAATCACTTGCTTAAACTACCAGGTATCATATGTTGGCTGGCCTCAGGGGTTATATTTATATCTACTTATTTAGCAGATAATTATTCCTTGCGTTCATATGCCAGCTATTTTCCAGGCTATAACAATGAACACAATACCGCTTTTATTCCAGGCTTGCCAGGAAAACTGATAAACATTTCCAGGCAAGGTTCCCAGGTTAATACAACCCCCTATTTTCATTTTGATTCCTTTATATCGTCAGTATGTTTTTCTGTGGGATCCGGAAGTAACCTACCCACAACACTTGATTCATTTATTTCCCCGGTTTTAAAATACCGGATACAGTTAAGCCCTCCAGGGAAAAAGCTTCCCAGTTACAGGGTGGATAATTATAAGAGAACATTAGCATTGATTTATCCCTATCATAGCTTTTGGTGATATACTGCTTTTCATTTTCTAAATTCATCTGGTAGCATCATTCGCTGCAAATATTCATTTTTACTAACATTATCATAGTCATACTATGGTTACAATATATTGTTATGGCATCCACATTAATTATTGCGTTTCTAATGATAACTGCAGTAGCTGTTTTGATACTGTCGTTAAAATACTTTCAAAAAAAAGCACACACTAAAAAGCTTAATGAAGAAAAAAGTTTTATTACGGATATCGTGTGGAAAAACAAACTTGAACTGGCTGAAAAAGAAATAATAAACGGTTGTTTTTTTGGTATTGACACGGTGAACTTTGTATTGCTTTACATAAGTTTTCATAAGGAAAGCCCGGAGGTACATCTTATTAATTTATGGGACGTAAACGCTGTTAAGCCAGCAACCCTAACCTTTGACATATGGGAACAAAGAAAAGGGAAAGCTATATTGGCTGGCAAAGAAGTTGATAAATTATTTGTGGAAATATCTTTCAGCAATGACCCTAAAAATCTACCGTTAATGGTATATCAACTGGAGGATGGCATGCAGGATTTATCTGTTCTAAAGCAGAGGGCAGATTATTGGGCCAAACTCATTAATAAATGTATCCATGAAATTCCGAAACAACCTAAACCCAGTTATTCAAAAAAAAGGAATGTGTTATTAATTAAGTAAGGATTCCTGGAAAAGATTTCTAAAAGTTACAAATTCTTAGATATAATAATCATTCCTATATACGCAAGGGCCCCGGATTACCCAAACAGTTCCTTGAGAAATGTTTTTTGAAGAAAGGTGGGAGGGAATTTTAAAGTAATTAATACAAGAGATAAAAAATGACCCGGTTATTTACCGGTTTTTTTTACTTTGGTTATTATAGTCCCGGAGAATTTTAATACATACTAGCCACGGTGGAAACATAGAGCAACTTTACTCTTGGATATAACTCCACAAGATCATCTTCAACTTACCAAGTGGCCACTATTTTGATTTAACTAAAACCAGCTTTTTGGGATTTAATTTATCCTGCATGTACATGGGTTGAAATTTGGATAACAAGCGTAAAGCTATAGAAAATGAAAGGGGATAATTGGTAAGGAAAGGAATAAATTATTGGTGGAATATTTTAGAGAAAATATGAAAGGAAGTAAATAATTGAAGAAATAAATAAGGTATTAGTACCTGAACTAGTTATGATTAAATAAGGCATTTTGAAGGGTTGGGAAGTCAGAACTTTTAGCTGACTCCCGATCAAACCATTTTATATTATGTGGCTTAATGAAATTTTATTTGACTAATGACCTGCTATACAAGGTAATTTTAAGTAAGTAAAATTACTTGTTGCGAAAGACGGTGATATTAACTTAAATCACGATACTTCTTGAACTTTGTTAGTTTCCTGTGGCCCTAATTTTATCGCTGCCTTTTGACACCCTATTATCTTCAGTATTAAAGAGAGAAAATGGATAATTTTATTTAGGATATATTTGTCCGAAATAGATTTTAGTGGTACTTTTGCATATTCAATTAATCAAGAATAAATATGAAGCATTTAAAATCATGTATAGTGTTACTGGCTGTTTTTCTTTGCTGCAACCCCGCTTATAGCCAGGCTACACAAAATGGTAAGTCTTTTTTGACACAACCCGGCATCATTATCACTGTCATACTCATTTTAATCCCCATACTGGCAGGCCTGCTTATCTTTTCTTTAAGATTGAAAAAAGTAGTAGATAAAGTAAAAGAGGGCAGTGACAAAGATGAAGCAACACGTTTTGCCAATTACCTTGCTAACCTGGAAGGTGATGAAATTGACACCGTTCTGGAAAATAAAAAAAAAGCAGAAGCCTTCAAGTTGGCAAACAATGAATTAAGTGGTGATCTTGCTCCATCAGATGAAAAGGGATTGATTACCCATGTTAGTGAACGGACAAATATGGGTTTTGTGCCTACTAAAAAAAAAGCCCTGAAACGCCCGAACATTGACCGCCAATTATCAAAATTAATTTTATGGTTTTTAGTGAGTGCAACAGGCTGGCTGCTGTTTGGCACAACGGTCGGGGAATACCTCGGTATTAAATTCGTGGCACCGGATGTGGACCACTTAAGTTGGTTAAGTTTTGGCAGGCTGAGGCCCGTACATACGAACGCCGTGTTTTGGGGCTGGAGCTCTTTAGGTATGTTGGGCCTGGGTTACTATGTAATACCAATGGTAAGCAATACCAAAATTGCGAGCCTCAAATTGGGCTGGTATTCGTTGTACTTAATCAATGCGGCTGTAATTTTAGGAAGCCTCTGTCTTATGGCCGGCATTAATAATGGTGGTGGGGAGTACCGGGAATATATATGGCCGGTTATGGGCCTGTTTGCGTTAGCACTGGTGCTTACGCTGATTAATTTTTTAAAAACGATAGCCAACAGGACCACTAAAGAAATATATGTCTCCAACTGGTACATGGTAGCCTCCGTCATATTTACCATTATAATTGTTTTGGTTGCTTATTTACCGTTTTGGCAGGATGGCCTGGGCGAAACTATTGCGCAAGGATACTATATGCACCAGGGTGTGGGCATGTGGTTCATGCTTTTTAGTCTTGGGTTGGTATATTATTTTTTACCACAGCAATTAAACAAACCAATCTATTCTTATAGTTTGGGTATTATGGCATTTTGGGCCCAGATACTTTTTTATACGGTCATCGGTACTCACCATTTTGTTTTTAGTTCTATACCCTGGTGGTTGCAAACTGTAGCCATTGTGGGCAGTGTGGGTATGATTATTCCGGTAGTAGCAGGCACTGCTAATTTCCTTCTCACCTTCAACGGTTCCTGGTACAAAATAGGCAGTAGTTATACCCTGCCTTTTTATCTTGTAGGTATTATATTTTATTTTACCGGGTCTATGCAGGGCACGGCAGAAGCATTTCGCTCAACCAACCTGGTGTGGCATTTTACCGATTTTACAGTGGCCCACTCTCATTTAACCATGTATGGTATTATTGCTTTTTTGTTATGGGCTTCTATCTATGCAGTAGTGCCTAGGCTTACGGGTAAAGAGCCTTCGCATACCTGGGTGGGTGTACACTTCTGGATGGCATTGATTGGCTTACTTTTTTACACGGTGCCCCTCATGGTCGGCTCCACATTAAAAGGCATGATGTGGCAGGACGGAAAGCCATTTATTGATAGTGTTGAAATGATGTTTCCATATTGGCTCTGGCGGGCAATAGGCGGTACCATGATGTGGTTATCGCATATTGTTTTTGCTTACAACATGTATAAAATGATCATGGGCAAAGAGGAAATTAATATTCGCAAAGAGGGTGTGGAACTGCTAAAACAATTGCAGCCGGGAACATAATTTTTTCTATGCAGCCGGAAGCAGGGCTGCTATAGGGCTTTTGTTGCAATCCAAAATTTGTCGTTTTTTTTCACTGGCGAAAAAAATAAAAAATAATTACCCGGCTACGACCAGTTCATTAGGCAACAAATAAAATCCAGGTATCAATTATAAAAAAGTAATAAATAAAAATGGACATATTCAGCAATCATAAAAGATTATACACCACGGCCACTTTAATGTTTGTAGCGCTTACCATTTTCGTGGCTGTTTTACCGGCTCTCAATAACCAAAAAAACAATCATCCCTTACCGGGTAGCGAGTCTTTAACAGCAGCACAACAGAACGGGAAAAATGTGTACATCGCCAATGGCTGTGTAGGATGCCATACACAACAGGTTCGCAATGTTGATATGGATAAAACATGGGGTTCCAGGCCCAGCATTGCTGCCGACTATGCCGGCAACAAACGCATCAGCACCTGGATAAATACAGCCACCTTAATGGGTACAGAACGCACCGGGCCCGACCTGACGAACATTGGCACCAGGCAATCCAGTATCGACTGGCAGTTGCTGCATTTATACCAACCCAGGGCCGTTGTTCATCAATCCATCATGCCATCTTATAGTTTTTTATTTGAAATAAAAAAACACCCCGCCAAAAATGATGTGGTTGTAAATGTTCCGGAGAAATATTTTGATACGGCTCAAGGAAAAATTGTTGCAACAAAGGAAGCACTGGATTTGGTGGCATACCTGCTGTCATTGAAACAAGTTAAACTGCCCGATGGTACACCAGACCCTGATTTTCTATACAAGCGGCAACAAAAAACGGGTGCGGCGAATACAAAAAATACAGGAGAATTAAATGGAGTAGCATTATACAGCGCCAATTGTCAAAGTTGCCACCAGGAAAACGGCGAAGGGCTCAAAGGTGCATTTCCTCCACTTAAAGGAAGCTCCATTGTAAATAACGACAACCCCGAAATAATGATCAATATCATTATGAAGGGGTATGACGCAAGACAGGATTATGGCGTAATGCCGCCAGTGGGTACCAACAGTAATTTAATGCCAGAAGAGGTAGCAGCAATCATAAATCATGAGCGCAGTAGCTGGGGAAATAATGCCAGGAAAATACCGGTAGAAGAAGTGCAGAAAATAATGGATTTTATTAAAAAAGAAACCAAATAATATGAAAAAGAATATACTGCTGGTCCTCTTTTTAATAATTTGTCAAAGGGCTTCCACTTGCCCGGTATGCGAAAAAAGCCAGCCCCGGATATTTAGAGGTATAACCCATGGTATAGGGCCGCAAAGTAACTGGGATTTTGTGATTATTGCAATAGTTACGATTATTACAACATTTTGTCTTTATCTAAGCATCTGGTATTTATATAAACCCGGAGAAAAAAATATTAACCATATTAAAAACAGCATTTTTAATACTACAGAATATGGAAGATAAAAGCACCATAACTATTTTTATAGATAACGAACTCCAACCCATTGCTTCATTTGCTACACCGGTAAACTTTGAACTGGATACCCGTAAGTTAACAGATGGAGAACATGTGTTGACTATTGTAAGTAAAGATGTAACAGGAAAAGAAGGCGTACGAAAAATTCCTTTCGTAGTGCGTAACGGCCCTGCAGTAGCTATTGAAGGTTTAAAAGAGCACGATATTGTTGATGGCATTGTGCCACTGATGATAAACGCTTACGGAAAAGGCCACCAAAAGAAATTTATTATTGAAGGTAGTGAAACACCACAGAGTGTACCATCATGGATATGGATATTGCTTATTGCATTTGCCTGCTGGGCAGTTTACTATTTCGTTACCAACTTTTCAATTTAAGTATAGTAAAACAATGGAAGCAAAAAAAGATATTACATGCATTGATGATATCAAATTAATGGTAGATGATTTTTACAATAAAGTAAAAATGGATCACTTATTATCTCCCATCTTTTTTGAACATATCCCTGCCGATTGGCAACCACATCTGGAAAAAATGTACCTGTTCTGGAATGCAGCACTATTTGGCGAAAAAGGGTATGTGGGTAATCCATTTTCCAAACATGCAAAAATGAATACCATCACGCCTGTACATTTTGAAAGATGGCTGTTCCTTTTTAAGCAAACGATTGATGCCCATTTTTTCGGTAGCATGGCTGACGATGCAAAATGGAGGGCTTCTATTATGGCCGATAATTTTATGCGGCGTTTAAATTCAATAAAAGAAAACAATGCAATAACAATCGTATAAGTTAGCATAATAAGAATATGATCAAACATGATATTGAAACGGAAAGGGATATAACAAATCTCGTTCATCAGTTTTATGCAAAAGTGCGTAAAGATGATTTGCTTGCTCCCGTTTTTAACTCAATTATAAAGGAAAATTGGGAGCGGCACCTGCAGATTATGTGCAATTTCTGGAGTACAATTTTATTGTACTCAAAAAAATATTTAAACGATCCTATGGCTAAACATTTATCTATGCCATTGGAGAAAAAACATTTTGATAAATGGCTGTTACTTTTTGAAGAAACAATTGATGAACTGTTTTCCGGAAGCACAGCCACAGATGCTAAAAACAGGGCAAACAATATTGCAAGGATTATGAAAAGCGTTAAACAAATTCCGTTGTAAAATATTTCGGGTAACTGGCGACTGCAAATCAATGGTAAGTAGAGAGCCTGGTTTTTCTGTAAATTCGGACTAAATAATCGAAAAATAATGATTTCAAAAGCCTGCCAGTATGCATTAAGAGCTGTAGTATTTTTAGCATCAAAAGCTGATGATAAAGTAAAACTAAACGTGAAACAGATCGCAAAAGAGATTGATGCCCCCGAAGCATTTACGGCTAAAACCTTGCAGCTGCTCAATAAACATAAAATCATCACTTCGCTTAAAGGGCCTTATGGCGGCTTTTTTATTGAGGCCTACCAGATGAACACGCCGATCATTGATATAGTTCATGCAATTGATGGCCTGCAGATATTCTCGGCATGTGGCTTTGGCTTAAAACAATGCTCAGCCACGCATCCCTGTGCCTTTCATGATACGTATGCTGTTTTAAGAAACACGATGCAAAAAGCTTTTCAAAAAACAACAGTCAGGAAGCTGGCAAAAAATATTGAAGACGGCACACACTTTTTATCAAGTATGAAAAAGAAGAAAAGCTGAGTACAGAAAGAAATAATATCTACATTACTGTGGAGTATAACAATGAGCTTCATACGTTGCAAACCTATTCTCATGAATACAGGAGTTTGATGCACTTTATTTTTGACAGGATATACATAGAAGATTTTGGCGATTGCGGCGGAATGGGCCGTTGCGGCACCTGCCTGGTACAAATAGTAAATCAGAAATTTAGTTATATTGATTATGAACGGAATGAATTAACAACCCTGGGTAGACTCGGGGAGATACTGCCCAATACCAGGCTCGCCTGCCAGATTTTGGTTGATGAAAGAATCAACAACATGCAGTGCAGGGTTATACTGCCCGAGTCTTTAGGCTTTTAGTCTTACAAACTTCGTGTATTTGCAAAGATTGATTAATAACAGTATCCAAAATACTTATATACCGAATACCAGGTACATTGTTTCTGTTCTTTTATTTATATATGCTCTTACACCTGATCACACAATTACTATGCATGAGCGATGGTATTCGGAGTTCATTTTAGCATTCCCGCTGTTTATAATTGTGGTTATTTATAACAGAATATGTAAGGAAGCATGCAAAAAGAAATTTGTATACCCCACCGGGGTAATGTAAACAGAAATGGATTTGAATTGTATTTTATTAATGTTTTAGAAAATAAAATAATTATGCAAACAGGAACCCCATCCATATTACAAATACGGCTTTGCTATAATTAAATCCTGCAAAACAGGTTTCTTATTTTTTGCTATTTTTTTTGCCTGCAAACAAATTACGGCCATGCAGCATTATTTTCAGCCCGTTTCTTTTTAATGAAATATGCGGCTGCTTTTTTTTGTGCTCGTTTAATCCCGATTTGTATGCCGATAAAATATCAGCGTAAGAAATTATGCCCTTGACAGCATTTCCATCCTCAACAGATACAATCGCTAGAACGTCAATACCATCCCTGGCCATCAGTTCAACCCCGGCCTTAAGGCTGCTGTTAACATCTAGAAAACTATGCTTGCGGTTAACCAGAGTAGCAATTAATTGGTCAGTGCTATATTGATGATTCAACAATTCAGAAGAGTTGATTATTCCCCTGAATTCACCTTCATTACTCGAAACGATAAAATATTTACTTTGCTTTCCTCCGGTATTGCCGATCCATGCTCTTACTTCGCCTACGGTATTTTCCTCACTGATTGCCACCCCGTTCTCCTCTATAACATCAGCTACCGGTATTCTTTCCAGGATATCAGGTTCGTAGGAATCAGGAGTCCGGATTCCCCGTCGGGCAATCTTTTCTGTCATAATTGTATTCTCCATAATAAAGAAAGAAATAAAATAAGCTGCGGTACATGAACTTAACAATGGTAATAATATATTTGACTGTCCTGTTGTTTCCAATGCAAAAATAATAGAGGTTAGAAAGGCCCTGGAAGCTCCGGCAAACATGGCCGACATACCTACAACAGCTGCAAGTGGAATCGTTACTCCGGCGAATGGGAACCACATATTAATAACGACCCCTAACAACGCACCTGCCGCACCTCCGATAGTAAGCAATGGTGCTAATGTACCGCCTGAAGTACCGCTCCCCAATGCAATAGCCCATGAAATGAATTTCATTATACAGAGGGAGAGCATTATTTTAACAGGCAGCGTTCCGGAAAGAACGTCGGTGATATTATCATAACCTACGCCCAGCGTTTTTGGAAAAAAATAACCTATTACACCAACAGCAAAACCGCCAATAGCCGGCCACCAGGCCCAATGAACTGGCAACCGCTCAAAAGCATCCTCAATAAAATAAACAACCTTGGTTACAAAAACAGATAGCAGGCCAATGATGACTCCAATAATGCTGTATGCAAAAATTGCCTGGTTGGTAGGAGATAAAATAACAATATCGATTCCAAAAAGATAAGCGCTCCCAAATAAAAAATGATGACCCGCAGCACCTGTAATACACGCCAGCGCTACCGGTATAATAGAACGTGGCGAAAACTCAAACAATAATAATTCAATAGCCAAAAATATGGCAGCGATGGGGCTGCCAAAAATTGCCGCCATGCCTGCAGTTGCTCCGGCAGCTAACAGAATTTTCCTTTCATTATCACTGATCTTTATTAATTGTCCCAGGGTGGAGCCCAATGCTCCACCGGTTGCAATAATCGGCCCCTCTGCTCCAAATGGGCCACCAGTACCAATTGAAATGGCGGATGAAACCGGCTTTAAAAAAACAATGGAAGGTTTTATTTTACTTTGTTTAGTTAAAATTTGTTCCATGGCCTCTGGAATGCCATGACCACGAATAGCTTTTGAGCCATAGAAGGCCATCATGCCAACCAACAATCCTCCTGCTACAGGAATTAATATAACCCAGATACCAAGTCCATTATCAGCAGGACTGGTTGACGCAACAGACATTTGTCCGTAAAAAGAAATATTTGTAAAAGCGTTTATGAGATAAACCAACAACCTGGCAACAAGACTGATGGCGACGGCAACAACAACTGCCAACGCCGAGATTGTGATTAATCGTTTTTTATTATAGGGTATTCTAGACTTCTCATTCCCCATATCCAGCGTTGTGGCCAATGAAACTGAGATTGGGATTCCATTATTCAGCAGGTTATTCATGCAAAATATTTTATTCTCCTTTATTATCCTATTAAGGCCTTCTTTCCGGTACAAAATTAAGACAATAGGATTTGCAAGACTTCTATTTTTTTAAGCAGGGTAATAAAATTTAATGATATATGCATTATGGAATCATCTGATCAAAAAAAATACAACTAATTAAATTCTAAAAAAGAAAACTATGGGAAATACAGTAGTTTTATACAAATAACAAACAATTTGTTCTATAGTGATTAAAAATAGAAATAGCGAAACAAGTCATCAAAAAAAATAAAAATGAATTTAGATTTTTGATTGCTCTTAAATTAAGAACTCCCCGTAGTGGATAGCGGTTATATGCATCTTGACAGGACGCTATAATTAAAAGATATTAGTTCGACAAAAAACCACCCTTACTTCTGTATAATCTTACCGGGCCATCCAGTTCTAATGCAAGTACGGTCATGTATTCATCCTGTACTTTTCCAGGCACATTGACATAAATAATACCGGGCACATCACTCCATGAAATTTTACCAACAACTTTATGCTGCAAAGTTTCATTGTTTCCCAATACCCGAATTTTATTTATTTTATTTTTTAATCCTTTCAGCATAATATCTCCGCTTACATTGCCCGCAAGAAAAAGATATAAGGTTGATGAATCTTTTGATAAAGTTGTAGGCCCATAAAAATGTCCCTGCGGAAGTCCGGCTTCGGTGGCAAAAATGGCTTCCCCATTTCTTTTATTCCACTTCCCCAACTCTTTTAATAAATGCACCTGCTCTGCCGGTATGGTGCCATCTTCTTTAGGTCCAATATCCAGCAGCAGGTTACCACCATTACTTACAGCATCTGCAAAAATCGTTATCACTTCATACGGTGTTTTCCATTCGGTATCCTTTGGTTGGTATCCCCAATTGGAATTTATAATCATGCACAACTCCCACCAGTTAAAGTGCGGCCTTGTAACGGGGAAATTTTGTTCCGGTGTATCGTAATCACCATAACCTTGTAGCCGGCCGTTGATGATGGCGGCAGGCTTATCATCCAGAATTATTTTTCTAACTTTTATTGCTTCCCATTCGTCTGCACTGTGTTCCCAATCTCCATCAAACCACCAAAGGTCGGGATGGAAATTATTTTCCACTTCTTTAATCTGCGCTTCATAAAAATTTAAAAACTTTTGCCAACGTTTTGGGTCATCCTTTATTTTATATCTTGATGAGTCCCTCAAAAACCCCGGATAATCAGGATATGACCAATCTATCAAGGAAAAATAAGCACCCCGTTTAATGCCTTCCTTATCTAATGCTTTATAGAATGGCGTAAGCAAATCCCTTTTGGCTGGCGTATGGTTTACTACATCAAAATGTTTCTGTTTGGTTGGCCACAGCGCTACGCCATCATGATGCTTGGTGGTAATCACCGCATATTTGGCGCCGCTTTCTTTTATTAAAGCTGCCCACTCTTCAGGGTTATATTTAGAAGCAGTAAACCCTTTCATCTGTTTCATATAATCTGCCCAGCTTATCTATCCGTTATGAAAACTCCAGCTTTCGCCAATACCATTTACCGCATAAATACCCCAATGAACAAAAATTCCCAGCTTGGCATCAGCAAACCATTTCATTTTGTTACGGATAGAATCGGGATTGATTTTTGATTGAGCTTTTACCTGTATTGGTAACCAACAAATCAAAACTAAAAAAATGGATTTGAAATACTCTTTGTTCAGCATATAAAAAATTAAATTGTAATAGAATATGATACTTTCAATTATCCGTTTGAATCTCTACAACTTCGCTATTCAAACTTTATCCAGTAACTGTATTGATAATTTTTAAAAGGCACCCTGTATTTTTCCATGGGCATGGAACCCCAGGAATCTATGCCCTGCAAGCCGGATTGTATCAGGTCCATGTGCAAGTATATTTCATTCCTTTTGTTCAGCTCACCGCTATGGTATTGTTTTTTTTCTGCTTCGGGGTCCAGGTCATCAATGTTATAGGGCAACGCGGAAAAACTTAAGAGGCTATCCGCATATTCAAAAATTATCGTCTTGCCTTTCGCATTGGAGAAATTCACCCATCTCACTTCTGTCTTATTGCCACTTTCCTGAGGACGGGCATAAGGGAAATATTGTTCATCTACCGTTTGGTCATACTGCCCGATAAAAGAACAGGTCTTCCTGTCCCAATAACTTTCTCCCGGGCCACGTCCATACCATTTAATATTGCTGTACGACTTATTCAGAACCAGGTCATTTCCGGCACGGAGTAATAATGGATATTTGCCATTGATGGCAGTAAAACTATTTTCTACTTTAATGTTGCCATCTCCATACACGGTAAAAATTTGCTTGTGCGAAGCATCGCCATTCACAACTTTTTTATCAAAAGTGATTTTGTATTCCACATCATTTATTTTCTGAAATGTTGCATTAGATTCTGTTCCGTTTTCATAAGCATTGCGCCACATGCGAAGCTTGGTATTAAACCCTGCGCCTATATCATTATCGGTAGGAGCACGGTAAAAGGCAGGTATAGGGCCTTGCTGTATTACCGTTTCGCCATTGCGGTTATACCGTTGCAATATGGCATTCTTCATGTCAAATATTATTTCAAAATTTTTGCCTGATACAACATACTTATTCGCTTTTTCCCTGAAATTGATTTTTGACTTACTTAACGGAGCAGCAACTGCTGCTGCTAATGATTGCAATAGGAATTGGGATGAAGCGATTTCATAACCCTTCGGTAAAAAAGGCTCTTCATCTTTCAGCAAAAAATAGATATTCAACTGGTATTCCTTATTTTGATTCAGATTTTTCTTATAGGGAACAGCTATTGTTGTTTCTTGTTGCGGTTGCAACGAAACACTTCCTAACGTACCTTTCTCTTTTGCCACGCCATTCTCCTGAAGCACCCAGCGGATTTCAAAATTATCGAGGTTGCGGAAAAAATAACCATTTTTTAATTTGATTGAATTGTTCCCGACAAAACTGGTTTTTATGTTTTGATAAACCTGTTTCACTTCCAGCGCCATAGGGGTCAATTCACGATAAGCAGTAACCACACCCTTTACACAAAAATTATTATCGCTTATGTTTTCATCTACCGGCCCTTCCAATGGAAAGTCGCCACCATAGGCTTTTATGCGCCTGCCATTCTTTACGGTATCAATCGACTGGTCAATCCACTCCCAGATAAAACCGCCTTGCAGTTTTGGATTATTCTCTATCACATCCCAGTAATCTTTGAAGTTGCCAAGACTGTTGCCCATAATATGCGCATACTCGCTTTGGATATCCGGAAGGCGTGCATCGCTTTTTGAATAATGCAACAAGCCGTCGGGGCTTGAGTATTGCGGACAAAATATTTCTGAATAATGCGTCTTGTTAGGATTGCCATAATCAATATCCCTTTCGTATTGTACCGGAAGATCTGTTTGCTTTTTTAACCAATCATATGCGGCATAAAAATTTGCTCCGTCGCCGGCTTCATTGCCCAACGACCAGGTGATGACCGATGTATGGTTCTTGTCCCGCTCATACATCCTTTGTATGCGTTGCAGATGCGCTTCCCGCCACAATGGTTTATTGGCAATTGATACATTTAAATCGTACCCAAGTCCATGCGATTCTATATTGGCTTCATCAATCACATACAAACCATATTCATCGCAAAGCTCCATCCAGTAAGGGTCTGGCGGGTAATGCGAATTTCGTACGGCATTGATGTTTAGTTTTTTCATCATCTCCATATCTTTCCGCATATCATCTTTGCTTAGCGTATGCCCGTTGCGTGGATGATGCTCGTGACGGTTGACACCTTTCAGGAAAATCCGTTTGCCATTCACCAGCAAATCAGTCCCTTTTATTTGTACCTTTTTAAAACCGATGCGTTGCGGCACTACTTCCAAGATTTTACCAGTCGCATCTTTCAACGTTACATACAAAGTATAGAGGTAAGGGGTTTCAGCATTCCATGAATGAACTGCGGGCAGGGTTGTTTTAAACTCAACATTTTTTTTGTATTTGCCCAGTACGGTTTCGAAGCCCGGCGTCTTACCTTCATAAACCAGTTTGCCATCCTTATCATATAAGGCTGCATCTAAAGTAAAATTGTCTGCTTTGCTTAATGTTCCGGTTTCTTTTTTATAACTGTTTATTTCTGCATTGATAGTTAGCAGACCGTTGCTATAAGTATCATCCAGCGTGGCGTTTATTTTTGTATCCCTGATGTTCAGGTTTTCTGTGGTAAATAAAAACACATCCCTTTCTATACCCGAAAACCTGAACATGTCCTGGCACTCCAGGTAACTTCCATCGCTCCAGCGATAAACCTGGAAGGCGATTACATTTTCCCCTTCTTTTAAAAAATCGGTCACATCAAATTCTGCTGCCATTTTGCTGTCTTCGCTGTAGCCGACTTTTTTTCCGTTTATCCAAACAAACAAACAAGACTTTGCATTACCTACATGGAGGAATATATTTTTCTTTTTAAAACCGGCTGGCAATTCTATTTTTTTTCGATAGGAGCCAACCGGATTATTATCGGCAGGAATATCGTAGGGAGGATTCATTTTTCCATAACGAAGATTATGCCCTGCAAAATCGTACGGCTGGTTTACATAAATGGGCAATCCATAACCGTTCACTTCCCAGCTGGCGGGTATCCGGAAATTATCCCACTTACTATCATCATAATCTAGTTCATAAAAATTTTGCGGTCGTTGGTTTGGATTTTTTACCCAATTGAATTTCCAGCTTCCGTTGAGCGAAAAAAAGTTTGCTGATTTTTCACGGTCGAATTGTTTTGCCATTTGCAAATTCTCAAAGGCGAATGCATTATTGCGCATGGGCATCCGGTTTATGGAAACCAGCTCGGGGGTTAACAGTTCTGCTGGCAACTGCGCCGTAGCAGCCATTGCCGCAAATAATGCGCATATTAAAAACGTGTGTCTTTTCAAATAATCGTGTCCGAACATTGGGATTAATTTATTTTTACCTGAAATAATCTAAATTCATTTATCAGCTACACATCTGAATCCGGTGTGCTCCAGCCCTGTATCTGGTGAAGTTTTCATTCTTGCACTTACCCGGTACCCTTTACAATAAGAAGCATTGCACAAAAATGAACCACCCCGTACAACTCTTTTGGGAATTGTTGGCTCCATTGGGTCGTTGCTTTGCAAAGGCCCGGTTGGATTAACATTTAATTTTCCAGCCATAGACTCATAATAATTTTCATCATACCAATCGGCACACCACTCCCAAACATTCCCGGCCATATCATATAAACCGTAGCTGTTGGGTTTAAATGATTTTACAGGAGCTGCTCTTGCAAATTTATCCCATTGTGTATTTATATTGGGGAAGATTCCCTGCCAGGTATTTGCTTTCGGCTTCCCGGTTTCAATATCTTCATTTCCCCAAAAATATTTTTCATTTTCCATTCCTCCCTTTGCAGCATTCTCCCACTCAGCTTCTGTTGGCAAACGTTTGCCTGCCCATTTACAATAAGCCTTTGCATCGTACCAACTAATCTGTACCACAGGATAATTTTCTTTTCCTGCAATGCTGCTGCCTTCGCCCCGCGGATGTTTCCAACTAGCACCTTTTTTCCAACTCCACCATTGCGATACATCGTTTAACGGAACAGGGTGAGATGGTGGTGTAAAAACCAATGACGCTGCTATTAGTAAACCATCAGCCGGTTTAAGCGTACCGGGGGGTAATTGCTTTTTTATTTCTTCCCAATCAGGAATTTGCTCAGCGGTAGTTATGTAGCCTGTAGCTTCAACAAATTTTTTAAATTGTTTATTGGTAACTTCTGTTGCATCTATCCAAAACCCATCTACTTGTACTTTGTGTTGAGGATATTCATCCTGCCGGCCTTCGTTATCGGGGGATCCCATTAAAAATTCTCCTCCTTGTATAAAAACCATCCCATCATGTGAAACTTTTCCAGAATTAAAATTCAATGTATCGGTTGCTGTGTTTGCAAAACGGGAAGGTAAATTGCTTTCACAAGAAACAGCACTGTCTTTATTTTCCATAACTGATTGTTGTGGAGAAGTATCACATCCGAAAAATAAAACGGATGTTACAAAACCTACAGATAAAAAATACTTCCCTTTCATAAATATTGTATTTTAGAATTAATAAAATAAGCTGGCGAAGGATTTTATACTGGATATTTTGAAATACAATTCCTGCGCTATTAAATCCTATAACTAATTTATCATTTAATCTTTTACAAGAAAATTTTATTTATGCTGCTTCAACTATTGTTACTTATCATTTTCATCTGCCCACTGTCTTTTGCGCTTACAGCCCAAACAGCCGCTTCTGTAAAGGATATTTATAAAACAATGAAAAAAGTGGCCGACTGGCAAATCCATGTACTTGAAAACAAGCCATAGATATATCCGGCACAGACTGGACCAATGCTGCGTTATATACAAGCATGAAAGCCTGGGCCAAAATGGCCAATGATGATAAATATCTTTAGTGGTTAAAATCAACAGGCGAAAAATTAAAATGGGAAGGAGGCCTGGAGCCATATTTTTGCAGATGATTATTGAGTATGTTAAACCTATGCTGAGTTATTTATACTATATAAAGATTCTGCCATGATTAAAGGGAGTTTTAAAAATTTTGAAGAATGGATACAATACCTGAAAAACAGAATGACAAGGTTGCAAAGCCCATTGAAAATTTAGGTTCGGTAATAAATAAAAAAAGATGGTTTTTAACTGCAGAATAAATGCTATATGCAATCAGATATTTTAAAAGAATATGGTTTTACTGATGGCCCATTAACTGTTGAGTCATTTGGTACAGGCCTTATTAACCATACCTGGAAAGTAAATTATGAAGACAACTATTATATTCTTCAAAGAATAAATGATAATGTTTTTAAGCAACCGGCAGACATAACCAGTAATATCGGGTTGTTGGCTCATTACCTTCAGCAACAACATCCTGATTACTTTTTTGTGGCACCGGTAAAAACCACCAATGGGATGGAAATGGTTTATTTAAAAGATAAGGGCTACTTCAGAATGTTTCCCTTTGTAAACGGTTCTCATTCCAAGGATGTGCTGGAAACACCAGGCGAAGCTTATGAAGCTGCCGCACAGTTTGGAAAATTTACAAAACTGCTTGACGGGATACCCATTGACGAACTGAAAATTTCTATACCCGACTTTCACAATCTTTCCCTCAGGTATCAACAATTTTTAACTGCACAAAAAAAAGGAAATCCGAGGCGAATTAAAGAAACGGAGGATTTAACAATTGAATTATTAAATCATGCAGCAATTGTAACTGAATATAAAAATATAATTACCAACAGCAAATTTAAACAACGGGTTACTCATCATGATACAAAAATAAGTAACGTACTATTTGATGATGCAGGAAAAGGCCTGTGTGTAATTGACCTGGATACCGTAATGCCGGGTTACTTCATAAGCGATGTGGGCGATATGATGCGTACCTACCTGAGCCCGGTTAGTGAAGAAGAAAAAGATTTCAGCAAAATTATAATACGAGAAGAATTTTATGAAGCCATCGTTAATGGATATTATAATGAAATGAAAGATGTGCTTACCGAAACCGAAAAACATTACTTTTTTTATGCCGGTACTTTCATGATTTATATGCAGGCCATCCGTTTTCTCACAGACTATTTAAATGATGACAAGTATTATGGTTCGGTCTACCGTGGCCAGAATTTAGTAAGAGCAGGTAATCAAACAGTTTTGCTTCAACGACTCCTCGAAAAAAAAGAAAAATTAATAGAAATCATAAAAGAAAGTAATTAAATAGCCCGAGACTGGAATTGGGAATTAAATTCATAGCAGCAGGTATTCGTGTATTCAAATACTTTATGTGCTAACGTCTGCCAAACAATTATGGCTGTATTAAAGCCCTATAAAGGTAAACATCCACTTTACCGGATTTTGCCAGTCAGCACCTTTAAAACCAGCAACCGGCGCTTTTGTTAAGATTGTATTCCACCCTTTTTGCAGATATATTTTTGTTGGAGAACGATACTCATATCCTTCATCAATCAAAGGCGTTTCACTATCGCCTTTTTGTCCGCCACGTTTCCAATGAGGCGGTTCAACTAATTTTCCATTTACCCATACTGCACTGTTGCGGGCATCCCAGGCACCAACGGGCGGTTCATCTGTTGCAGTTGAACGGGAAAAATTATTAAAGCCGATCCAGAAATCTTTTTCGCCATCTTCATCAGCCCATATTTTTCTTGTGGCATACCAGGTGGTATTTTCTTTTGGACTTCGCAAATGAGAACTAATCATAGGATGCCAGAAATGCCGCAACCAGATAGTAGCACCAAAGGCTGAAGAATAATTTTTTAATTGAACAGTATCAAGAAATGATTTTGATTCGGGAACAAATACGGTAGCCGTTTTTCCACTATTATCAAAAGGCCCGATGATTTTCCATTCAATATCGCTTTGTTTTAAATAGGGAAATGGTTTGTTTGCAAAATATTGTTGCTTATGATCCAGCAACCGGTTTTCAAATTCCACAAACGCATTGTAACGATCTGTTCCGGGCAAGCCAAAGTCAGATAAATAATTCTTCCAGCCACCGCCTTGCCAGCATCTTTCAGCAAATGTGAGCATCACAGAATAGACAGCATTCATCGCTATCAGGTCTTCTTCTTTGCTCGCCCTTCTGTCGGGCCAGTTACATAAAATGGCACCCAGTCTGTTTTCATCACCAATTTTCACATCATCAATTTGATGATTGAATGTTGTTACCACGCCATCAAATGGATCGAAATGGTTCAGGTATAAATGCCGGGAATCAATGGCAGGATAACCAGGTTTTGTTTTTTCATTTCCATTCCACATTTGCAAGATGGTTCCTTCAGGTACGTTACCACCGGGATCCCATGCCATTACTTTTTTGCCTAGTGATTTTACATGTGCTGTCATCTGGGGCAGAAATTCTTTGTTGGTAATCTTTACCTCATCGCCGCCAATGTGGATATAAGGCATATCCAGTTCTGTACACAGTTCCGTTAAAATATTTTTGCAGATTGTTACGCCTTCTTCGCTTTGCATATCCACACCCATTGCTCTTTTAAAAGCAGCGCTGTGGCCGGGCATATCAATTTCAGGAATTAAAGTAATGTATCGTTCTTTGCAATAAGCAATCAGTTCTTTCATTTCAGCCAGCGAATAATACTCACCCGGATTACGCAGCATATTTTTGCTTTCGGTCAGTTGCGGATATTGTTTGCTTTGCAAACGCCAGGCGATATCTTCTGTAAGATGAAAATGAAAAATATTTAGCTTATATGCAGCCATTACATCAATCTGCTGCTTCAATTGTTTGATGGATTGATAATTGCGACCCACATCCACCATATATCCCCGCCATGAAAAAGCAGGCCAGTCGGTTATTTCGCAGGCATTCACCATAGTACCAGCTCTCATCAATTGCTTTAACGTTTGAATGCCATTGAAAATGCCATGAAGATTATTGGCTGAAATCAAAATTCTCTTTTCGTTAACCTCTATTTTATATGCTTCCTGTGGATATAATGCTGCATCAACTTTTTCAATCCGCAATTCGATAACCGGCCCGGCATTTTTAGCAGCCTTTTGAACAGACAGTTGCTGCCCTTTAGCAGCAAGAAATTGCTGCAGACCAACAGCTGCAATTTGCAAGCTATCCTGCGTAATTTTTATTTCTTTGCATTGGTATAAATTAAATATTTCCTGGTTCCATTTTAGCTGCTGTGGCTGTGGCAATAATGAAGGTTTTGTTTGCAAATCATAAACGAACGGATAAACCAGGTTCTTCCATAATAAATAGCCTTCTCCTTTCAAATGCAGGCCATCATTGCTAAGTTCCGGTTTCAACTTTCCTTCATCATTGCAAAAAGAACCGTATAAATCAATATAGGTAAAATGATATACCTCTGAATTTTTCCTTAAAGCATCATTCACTTCCTTTATCTGTATTGTTTTGCTCGTATGGCTCGGAAACTTGTTGAATATATCTTTAACGGGTAAAATGCTTTGAATAAATAATTTAGTGGAAGGCGTCTCCTGTCGTAGATAAGAAGCAATCAATAAAATATTTTTTACAATACTATCCGGTGAAATATTTCTTGCCAGGTCATTTACACCAATCATTAAAAAAACTTTGGCCGGTTTTCTTTTGGCTATTTCATCTATACGGTTTAAAACACCTGCAGAAATATCGCCACTAATGCCACGGTTCTTTAATTGTAAATCATTAAACATTTCACTCCATTCGCCGCCATCGGTTATACTGTTGCCAATAAAAATAATATTATCTTTTGTTTTGGGTAATGAGCTGAAAAGCGTTGCCCTTTGATGATAGTAAGTTGGAAAAAGACTATCGGGATAATTGGGCAACTTTACCTGTGCAGTAGATACCAGGTTTATTGATAAAAGAATAAGGATGAAACTGTATTTCCTGCTTTTCATAAAAATAATAAGTTAGTTACCCTGCAAAGGCTGATTAAAAATATCTTCGGCTTCTTTATCATCATACTTTTTTATCAATTGCAACAACTCGCCTTTTAGTTTTACTATTTGCTTTTGATATTTTTTTTCATCAATCAGGTTATTCATTTCGGATGGATCTTTTTGTAGATCATACAACTCCCAACTGCTTACCCTTTTGTAGAAGCGAATAAGTTTATATCTTTTTGTTTTGATGCCAAAGTGCGGCGAAACAGAGTGTTCACCATTTTCGTAATAGTGATAATAGAGAGCATCCCGGCCTTTTCCATTATTATGCTTCACAAATGGCAGGAAAGATTCTCCCTGCATATCTGCCGGAATTTTCACACCTGCCGCTTCCAGAACTGTTGGTGCAATATCAAGATTCATCAGCAGATTATTATTAACACTGCCGGGTTTTATAACACCCGGATACCGCATTACCATCGGCGTGCGGAAAGATTCTTCATACATAAATCGTTTATCAAACCATCCATGCTCACCCATATAAAATCCCTGATCGGATACGTAAATAACAATCGTGTTGTTGGCTAAATTATTTTTATCGAGGTAATCTAATGTGCGACCAATATTTCTATCTAACGATGCAGCGGTACTCAAATAATCTTTCATGTACCGTTGATATTTCCATTCTGTTAATGCATTGCCCGATAAGTTGAGTGATTTAAAATTGTTGTAAATGTTTTTGTAATACGCATCAAACGTTGCCCGTTGAGCTGCATTCATTCTTTTAATACTTCCCTCTTTATTCATTGCTTCTTCACTATCAAACATTTTTAAATCATAGCCCATGATCATTGTCTTTGCAATCGTCATGTCCTGTACGGCCGCTGCCTGCCTGCCTTTGTAATCATCATAAAAATTAGCTGGCAAGGGAAAAGTTATTTTATCATACATACCTAAGTCAGCCGTATCGGGCATCCAGGTGCGGTGCGTAGATTTATGGCCAATCACCAGACAGAATGGTTTTGTACTGTCCCGCTTATCCATCCAGTCCTCCGAAACATCTTCTATCACATTTGCTGCATAACCCTCTATTCTTTTTTTACTTCCATCCATCATGTTAAAATCGGGATTGTAATAACTACCTTGTCCTGGTAACACCTGCCAATAAGTAAAACCCTGAGGTTCTGTTTCCAAATGCCATTTACCAATCCAGGCAGTTTGATAACCTGCCCTGGTCAATTCTTTTATAAATGTATTTTGAGAACCATCGAAACTGGAATGCTCATTGTCTTTAAAACCATTTTTATGACTGTACTTACCGGTAATTATTGTTGCCCTGCTGGGTCCGCAGATAGAATTGGTGACATAGGCTTTTTTGAACAGCACGCCTTCATTAGCAATACGGTCTATGCCGGGGGTCTGCATCAGCTTGCTGCCATAAGCACTGATGGCCTGGTAAGCATGATCATCAGAAATGATGATAACGATGTTAGGCCGCTGTTGCGCCAGGCTATTGAAACATGACAGCATTAACAACCACAAAATATTTTTCATACACACTGTTTAAATAATAACATTCCTCATTCAAATGTTTTTTGAGAAACAACATAACCGGTTGGTCTTACCACGGTGATGATTGCTTTTCCGTTATACAAATCATCCACTTCAAAATTTAACCGCTCTCCCGGTTTTAACTCCGGAAGATCGTAAGCTTTTGTTGCGGCATAATTATCAGTTCTATCAGATACATATAATTTGTACCCTTTTACAACATGCTGCGGTAAACCGATACTTCCAAATATCAAAACATTCAGTTTTCCTTTTTTCCAATTGCGTACCTGCTGCACATCTACCGGCGAAGACAATTCCCTTAATACTTTCATAGATGGTTTGGGCTGGCCGTACATATCATAAATGCCATGTATCCTTCTTCTAAATTTGGTGGTATCGCTTGTGCCGGGATAATGTGTACGGTAATCGGTTAAATCAAAATAAATAGCGCCTTCCACATAAGGCTTGCTTTCATAAATGCTCATGTGGTAAATTAAATCTTCCACTCTTCTTTCATCGCCCCCTTTAAAATTGGGTTCACACAAACCAAATTCAGAAATAAAAAACGTTTTGTCAGGATAACTTAAATGAACACTATCTAAGTAGTTGTGAATTTTTCCCGTAGGAATATCCCACCAGCTTCCGCCGTATTCATTCATCATCAAGTAATCGCCGTCATTGGCAGCATCGGGAACAAATTTTGGATTGTTATAAAAACTGGTAGTGAGGGTATTGCTTACATAAGCAGTCATTCTAGTTGCGTCCAGTTCACGGGATCTTTTTAAAAGGTCGGCAATCATCTGCTTCATGTCTGCATCACGGCCACGCAATTCGTTACCCACACCCCATGAAAAAATGCTAGGGTGATTGTAAAAATTGTTCACCATTCTTTCCAATTGTTTCATTGATATGGCCCGAATGGTTTCATTGGCCGGTGTTTCAGGTCCCCACAAGGGGACTTCCTGTTGAACGATGATACCGTTGCGGTCGCAGAAATCATAAAACAATTCATCCTGCTGAAAATGCTGACGTGTAAAAATAGAATTGACATCCTTCATCAACTTACAATGGCGGATAATTTCTGCATCTGTTTCTGCAAATCCAAAATCGGGATTGCTACCGGCCGTCCACTCCACGCCCATCAGTTTGATACGTTCTCCATTCAGGTATGTTTTGCCACCCAGCATTTTAATTTCACGGAAACCGATATTGGTTGAAATTTTATCAACAGCTTTTTTACCATTCAATACTGTTACGTCAATCCGGTATAGATTTGGGAAATCAAAGTGCCAGGGATTTATTTTTGGAAGTAATACATCAACAATTGCTTCGCTGCTTTGCCAAATTGGTTTTACCGTGCCGGTATAAATTGTATTTTGGGTAGATTGATTTTCTTCGGTAATGCGAACGGCAAATTCTATTTTGTTATTAGATGCATCAAAGCCCAATTTTATTTTCAGTCTGCCTTCATTATTGTCAATATTCAATTTGGGTTCTGCATGAATATAATTAGCGGTTGGTTTATCACTTACTATCAATGACACTTTGCGGATGATGCCCCCATCATTGGGCCAGTCGAATGAGCTCCCAAAAGGAACTTTATTTTTTCCATAATCATTATTACAGGCAACCGTGATAATATTTTCTTTGCCATAATTTAATTTTCCATTCAGGTTTATGAAAAACTTATTGAAGCCATCACCAATATTCTCATCTACTTTTTTTCCATTAATATAGATATTGGAAGTATGGTTAATGGCACCAAATTGCAGCACTACATTTTTGTTTTTCCAATTAGATGGCACATTTATTTTTTGCTGGTACCAACCCCATCCATAATGGTTTTGATTTTCATCTTCTATATTCCAGGTGTGTGGCAATTGCACGGATCTTGCAGCAGTCAATGGCATTTCATTCCATTTGTTATTAATCCCTTCGGCTTTTTTATCAACTGCAAATTGCCAGTCACTATTTAACGGAATAGTATCCCGCTGTGCAAAAGAAAATTCACTCATTAATAGAATCGCAATTAAGATAGTCAGCGCTTTTTTCATCTTCATTTTTTTAAACATTCAAAAACATATTGTGTGCTATGCGTATAATTTTCACCCGGCAGCAACAGGGTTGAAGGAAAGTCTGGAATATTTACAGCATTAGGGAAACCATGGGTTTCAAAACAATAACCAGAAAACGGTTCATACTGCTTTCCATCTTTCCCTTTAATAGTTGGTATCCATTTACCGGTATATAAATGTAAAACAGGTTCTGTTGTATGGACAGACATATGCAGCAAACCATCGCTGCTTTGAGCTTCTGCAACAGGTTTGAGCATTGAACCATCGTTATTCAAAACAAATGACTGATCATAACCATCTGCAATATTCCAGGATTGCTGCACCGGTTTCCATTCGTTAAAATCATATTGCCCAGCTTTCACAAGCACTTGTTTTCCTGTTACACAAAATGCTGAATCCTGTTCCAGCCAATGATCGGAATAAATTTTTACCAGTTGCGCTTTGGGTTGGGCATGTAAATCATCTAAATTAAAATAGCTATGATGTGAAAGGTTTATTGCTGTTGTCCTGTCAGCCGTAGCTTCGATTGTGTATCTGAGTCCATCGGGTAATAATGAAAAAATAATTGTCGTTGTCAGCTTTCCCGGAAATCCTTCTTCACCATTTTCACTTATATACTTCAAACTGATTGAACATTCCGAAGACTCATTTATTTCAACAACTTCCCATACCTTTTTATCAAAGCCTTCAAAACCCCCATGCAAAGTATTACCGCTTTTGTTTTTACCAACTGATATAGTTTCATTTCCAATTTCAAATTCTCCTTTCTTAATCCGGTTTGCATAGCGACCGATGATTGCCCCAAAATATGGGTAATCGTTTAAGTAGTTTTCATCCCAATAGTCTTCTACCTTATCAAAACCAAGAACCACATCTCTTGTGTTTCCATCATTACAGGGAACATTCAAAGACATCAGAATACAGCCATAGTTTGTAATGCAGGCAGAAAGCCCATGCTCACTTTTTAACTCATACACAAAGACATCCCTGTTGCGATGTGTTGTTTGCTGTATTATTTTAACTGATGCCATAAATATTTTTCTTTATACCGATGTGAAATACTACCTAATCCAATAGCTTTTCTATCGGCATAATACCATCTAAGATTTACTCATAGTCCGCCGCAGCGGACTATTCTATAAATCAAGATGGCATTACCAGAATCTTGCGTATAAAACAGCCACTGCCAATAAAATTGTAATTACCATAACCCATTGTCCGCTGGTTAGTCCATATAATTCGGTTGCCGATTCCATCTCATGTCCTTTATCCAGTCCTTTTTTATCTAACAGGCTGACTGTTACAATCAGCATTATCGTAAAGAAAAACACCCAGCCCATTTGTATCAGGAATGGAATTTCAAAACCACCTGCAGCATTTGGATAAGCCGTGTAAAGCCAGGTTTCGTGGCCAGCAATGCCCGGAAGAAATTTATCGAATAATATTGCTAACAGTACACCGCCAATAATGCCTGCTATAGCACCTTTAGAGGTTGTTTTCTTCCAGAAAAATCCCAATAAGAAAACCGGGAATATAGCTGGAGAGATATAGCCGGTATATTTTTGAATAAATTCAAATCCACCTTTGCCACCAATACCCAGCGTATCATTCCAGTTTACGATGATGGCAATAACGAGGGAGGCAATAACCACCAGTCTTCCCATCCAGATCAGGTTCTTTTCTGAAGATTCTTTTTTGAAATATTTTTTATAGATATCCAAGGTGTAAATTGTGGAGATGCTATTTGCTTTTCCTGCCAGTGATGCAACTATTGCAGCAGTTAATGCAGCCATTGATAATCCTTTTAACCCGGTTGGAAGAAATCCTAAAATTGCGGAATAAGCATTGTCTTCTCTGAACTCGCCATTGGTAAGCATTTGCGTTTGCAGTTCTCCATTTTGATGTAAAACATAAGCTGCTATACCCGGCAACACAACCAATACCGGCATTAACAATTTTAAGAATGCAGAAAATAAAATACCCGTCCGGGCAGTTTTTAAATCGGCGCCCAATGCTCTTTGTGTGATGTATTGATTGCAGCCCCAATAATTTAAATTGGCAATCCACATACCTGCAGCCAGCATGGCCAGGCCGGGCAAACTGGAATAATTATTTATCTGTTGCTGTGTTGCTCCGGTAACAGGTTTATCAAATATCATATTAAAATGTCCGGGCGCAGATTTCAATAACTGGTTAAATCCTGCCAAAGCATCTTTGCCTAATCCAAATTTTTCTGAGACTAATGTAAGTGCTATGTATGTTGTTATTAATCCACCCGCAATTAAAACAAGCACCTGTATAACATCGGTGTATCCAATTACTTTCATTCCACCCAGTGTAATTATCAGGGCAAAAAATCCCAAGCCAATCATGATAAGATGAAAATTTCCACCACCCGTTAAATTATTAATAGCAATAGTACCGAGGTACAATATTGATGTAAGGTTTACGAAGATGTACAGGAAAAGCCAGAACACTGCCATGATTAAAGCAACAGTTTCGTTATACCTTGTTTTTAAAAACTGAGGCATGGTATAAATGCGGTTCTTTAAATACACCGGCATAAAAAAGATGGCAACAATTACCAACGAAACTGCGGCCAGCCATTCGTAAGAAGAAATGGCAAGGCCTAATCGGAAACCGTTTCCACTCATACCAATAAATTGCTCTGCCGAAATATTGGAAGCAATCAACGATGCGCCAATGGCCCACCAGGTAAGCTGACCTTCGGCCAGAAAGAAATCGGCAGAATTGGTTTGTGCTGATTTTTTTCTCCGATACACCCAAATGCCATAGGCGGAAACGGCTATCAAATAAATGATAAAAATCAGGTAGTCTTGTTTTAACATTTGCTGTGTTTTATATTTTTGTTACCTATTTACAATGGATGTTCCATCTTGTACAGATACATGATAATAGTTTAACTTTTTCCCCATAGCTTTTTCATAAGCAACGGAAATTTTTTCTATTAAATCATCGGCTGCTGCTGCTTTTACCAGATTGATGGTGCAGCCTCCAAAGCCGCCACCCATCATTCTTGCACCCAAAACGTCGGGATTATTTTTTACCTGGCTGATGAGAAAATCCAGTTCAGCACAACTCACTTCATACAGCGTACTCAGCCCCTCATGCGTTTCAAACATTTTTTTCCCAAAGGAAATGATATCATCATCTTTTAAATCATTACATGCACTTGTAGTCCGCTCTATTTCTTCTACTACATATTTGCAACGCTGGTAAACAAGTTCATCAACCGGCAAAACATATTTGTCAAGCATCTCCATGTTGGCATCTCTCAGACTTTTTACCTGCGGATGATTTTGTTGAATTAACTCGACGCCTTTTTCACATTGCATGCGCCGTTCATTGTATGCCGATGATGCCAGCGAATGTTTTACATTGGTATCCAGTAAAACAATTTTAATTCCTTTCATCAAAAACGGAACATATTCAAATTCCAATGAACGGCAATCCAGCCGTATCAACTGATTGCTTTTTCCAAACATACTGGCAAACTGATCCATGATGCCGCACTTAACACCAGCAAATTCATGCTCAGCTTTTTGTGCCATCTTAACCATATCTATTTTTGCAATGCCCAATCCAAACAATTCGTTTAATGCAAATACGGTTGCACACTCCACCGCTGCCGAAGAAGACATGCCAGCACCGATTGGAACGGTGCCGCAAATAACAAGGTTGAATCCATTTATAGAAAATCCGGCTTTCAGCAATTGATCAACCACGCCTAAAATATAAACCGGCCAATGCTTGCCGGGAGAAGACAAGTCATTTAAGGAAGCTTCATGCAGCTCTTCAAAATCAATTGAGTAAAGGCTTATCTTGTCGTCATCTCTTTTTTGTATGGCCACATAAGCATACTTATCGATAGATGCAGGTAACACAAACCCATCATTGTAATCTGTATGTTCGCCAATAAGATTGATTCGCCCCGGCGATTTAACAATCAACGGAGTTGCTTCAAATTTTTTGAGAAATATTTCTTTTAATTTTTCTTCCATTTTTAGAATCATTCTAATTTATCAATTCATTTTTTCAAAAACCAATAATTCATTAAGAGGTACAGTAAATGTTTTCGTAACCGGACCTGTGACGATTTGCTCCTTATATTTCCAATTACCTTTTGGAAATACAACTTGTCGGGTGTTTTCTTTTGTAACTATTGGTGCTATCATTAAATTTTCACCCAGCATAAACTGATCTTTTATTTTGATAAATCCCTGGTGAGGGAAATTATATTCCAGTGGCCGCAAGGCTGGCTCACCTGTTTCTGCAGCAACACCCATCACCTGCATCAGGCGTGGAAGATATTGCTGCCTTATTTCAACTGCTTTTTTAACAGCATCAAGATGAACTGAATCTAAAATACGCCAGGGCGCTACAGAAAATTGCATCATCGGCATCAACGCATGTACCTGGGCAGACCGCACAATTAATTTTGGATCAATTGTCATTCCTGGTAAGAAAGTAATGAACTGGCCGCCGCCAATCATATCGGGACAAGTAAATGTATAACCCGCCAGTTGTTGAGCAATGCTGTGTGGAATCAGTAATTGTAAAGCAGCCCAGCTATGATCTTTATCCGTCAAACGCTCTACCAATGGCTGGCCGGCCATCTTCCACATGGCACGGAATTCATTGAGCGGATAATTCATTCCTGCTTCTCCCCAGGCTTTGCTGTGATCGGTTGGAGCTACTGTTTTGTAAGAAACTAATTTTGGGCTATCATAAAAATGAGCGTCGCCTGCATCCAGTTTAAAACCATCCACTCCATATTTATTTTGCAGTGCATCTAATTTACTTTTCAACCATTGCTGTGCGGCTGGGTTGGTAAAGTCCAGGCAGGCACTGTATCCATTCCACCACTCTATTAACAATGGCTTTTTTGCTTTGCTCCACGTAAGGGATTGATTGCCCTCATTATCGAGCAACAATAGTTTTTTAGCGGAGAGTTCACGAAATACTTCACTATCGGGACTAATGAAAGGACAAATCCATAACATGGTTTTAAAGCCCATTGCATGCAATTCATCCATGAGTTTTTTTGCATCGGGAAATTTTTCTTTGTTGAAATCAAACTCACCATAATAATTGCTCCAGTTATCATCTATCATCAATACACCGGCGGGGAAACCATTGGCTAAAATTTTTTGTGCATAGCCCAGCACATCCTGCTGGTTGGGATTATACATGAGTTCGATCCACAAATTATATTGTGGTGACGTTATCAATAAACTATCGGGCCATTTGCCGGAAGGCGGAAAAAATTGTCTGGATGCATATTGATAGGCACTTCGAAGTGATGATCCATTTTTTCCAAATAATAGTTTGCTGTGTGATTTATCAATCACAAGGCTATCGTTTCGAAAACTATAACGGAAAGGCTCTTCGTTCCACAACCATCTTCCTTCACTGGAAATTAATAAAGGCACCGACTGGTTTAGCGATACATCGCCATTAAGATTAAAAGAAAAATTTTCTCTGCCCATTGGCATCATATCACCGAAAGCAACTGCACCGCCCCACCAAAATTCATTGGGCATCAGGCGAATGGCAGTATCATCAGACGGGTGTTTCTGCACATCAGTTTGTTGCCCATTGGCAATGCCAACACTGAATATGAACATTATGACGATAGCCGACTGTAATTTCCTTTTCACTTTCTATTTATTTTTTATCAAGCTGTTATTTAAGTTCTTGTTTTTCGTTTTCAAAGAGATACAACCCAAACTCAGCCAGATTGGGCTGCAACCGGGACGATACGATACGAAGCCGTATTTTATTCGCCTCCACTTTTTTAAACTGAAGCAACCTTTTGTAGCCTATTGTTGTACCTTCTGTTATTGTAATCCATTTATCATGTTGCCAGACTTCTAATACAAAAGATTCCACCCGCTGACCTAAACTAATATTTTCCTGCAATTGGCAAATGTTGAATAGCGAAGGCTTTTTAAAATCAACCTGTACGATGTACTCTTTACTTTCTTCGTTGAAAAAAATATTGGTCGAGTTATCGTTATCAATAATTTTAGTTTTACTTTGTTTTACAGGTAAAACAAGTTTTGCATTTTTTACCAGGTTGTTTTCAAATACTTTATCCCGTAGTGTCTTCCAACCTTGTAAACTTTTTATATCTGCATCACTTAATAATCCTTCCTTGTTTGGTGGTATGTTCAACAGCAACACTGTGTTTTTACCAACTGAATTAAAATAAATATCCAATAGCTTTTCCGGTTTTTTTACAAGACTGTCCTCGCTTTCATGGTAAAACCAACCGGGCCGGATGGATACATCTGTTTCTGCTGGGTACCATACCAATGCTTCCGCATTAAGGATTTTATTTCTGCTGCCCAGATCACTGCCCCTCATATCACCGGCAGGTTTTATATCAACAGATGTTTGCGAATTTTCCGAAGTTATTTTTAAATTTTCTACTCCAACCGGAACCACACTCCATTCCTGTTCTCTGCCATAACCCGTTTCGGTGCCAACCCAACGAACATCGGGCCCCATAATTGCAATTACGGCTTGTGGTTGCAACTTCCTGATCAGGGTATACCATCTTTCAAAATCGTATTCCTGCTTTTTTCCATTCGGTCCCTCGCCATTTGCCCCATCAAACCAAACCTCATCTACCTTGCCATAATTACTTAACAGTTCGGTTAACTGATTTGTAAAAAAATCATTGTATGCTGCTGTACCATAGCTGCTGTTATTCATATCCCAGGGAGAAAGGTAAATGCCAAAACCAATATTCAATTTCTTACAGGCTTCGCTTACTTCTTTTACCACATCGCCGCCACCATTTTTCCAGGACGTATTTTTTACGGAGTGTTCCGTGTACTTGCTGGGCCAAAGACAAAAGCCATCATGATGTTTGGCGGTGATGATTACTTGTTTGATGCCTGCCTTTTTACATTCATTTACCCACTGAAATGCATCCAGGTTTTTGGGGTTGAACAAACTGATATCCTCTTTACCGGTTCCCCATTCTTTATTGGTAAACGTATTGATGCCAAAATGAAAAAACGCCGTTAGCTCAAGCTTTTGCCAGCGGAGCTGCCTTGGAGTCGGGAAAACATGAGCCGCTTTTGTAATTATTTCTTTTTCCGATTCGCCTTTTAAAATAGTAGCATAGTTTGTTGGCTGCGCTATGGTTGTTAGCGGCAACAAGTAAACTGAAACAATTATTGAAATTCTCATACTACTATCTACTTTAAAAAACCATGGAATCACATTCTGGTTTTAATTCACAATTATCTCATCCGCAAATATCCAGGCCGGCTTTCCTTCGCCGGGATGGCCTTTGGGGCATTTGGTATTCGTTGCTGTTACTCTTACAAACCTTACTTTCTGTTCGGCAAAGGTTGCTGTAAAATCTTTGATGGTTGCATTTCTATCCTCAACAGAAATAGTATTGTTTACGGTTTGCAGTGCTGTAAATGTTTTGCCGTCTATAGATATTTCAAATTGCACAGCCGACGGCATAAATATCCAGTCTCTGTAATTTTGCAGACAGCCCAACGAAATGGATTTGATATTTTTTTCTTCTCCCAGGTCAATTGTAGCAATCATATCTTTTTCTGAAAAGCCATGCCAGTATTTTCCTACAGCATACGTTCCTCTTACACCGTCGGTTAAAGAGTTAGGGCCATCAGCCAGGTAATACCTGCTTACTGCATTTGTATAATTTACATTTTTACCGATGGCTTTGTGCATGGCAAAAGATTGTTCCGCAGGTTTAAGTCCCATAATCTTACCATTTACAACGGTTATGGCTTTTATAACAGCTGATGTTTCTATGGGAACAGGCGACGAGTATTTTGTACTTTCTTTTGTTGGCAACATTCCATCAGTTGTGTAATAAATTTCACCGTGCAATGCTTCGGTAGAAAGTGCCACCGACAACTTTCCATTTTCAGAAACTGGTTTTATGTTTACCGAAAAATTGCCAGGGCTAAAATGTAAACCTCTTTGCTCAAAACCCCTGAATTGTGTTTGCAATCGCTCATTAAAGCTTTGCCAATTCTTATTTTGTTTCGGGGTCCACACCACTTCAGCCAAGGCAAGCATCCGCGGCAATACCATATACTCTACATGTTCTGCTGTTGTAACATATTCTGTCCATAAATTGGCTTGTGCACCTAATACAAATTTTGCCTGTGCATCATTTAATTCTTTTGGAATAGGATCGTAGTCATAAACTCTTTTCAACGTATTCATTCCGCCGATTGCAACGGGTTCGCCTTCTGGGCCAGCCTGGTAATGATCGAAGTATAACGGTCCGCCGGGTGTCATCACCACATCATGATTCATTTTAGCTGCTTCTATGCCGCCAGCTTCTCCACGCCAGCTCATCACGGTGGCTTCCGGTGCAAGTCCACCCTCCAGAATTTCATCCCAGCCAATCATCTTCCTGTTCTTGCTTACAATGAATTTCTCAATACGTTTTATAAAATAACTCTGCAGTTCATCTTCGTTTTTTAACCCCTCTGTTTTTATTCTTGCCTGGCATTTGGCACATTTTTTCCAGGAATCCTTTTCTACTTCATCGCCGCCGATATGGATATATTTTGACGGAAATAAATCAATGACTTCGGTTAATACATTCTGCAAGAACAAAAACACACTGTCGTTTCCTGCACAATAATTGGAAGACATGTTGCTGTAGTTGCCGCCGGTTAAAGGAAGTTGCGGTTGTTGTGTGCAACTCAATGCCGGATATGAGGCAATGGCAGACGCCACATGGCCGGGCATTTCTATCTCTGGCACAATGGTAACATTTTGCTCTGCAGCATATTTTATAATATCTTTTATTTGTTCCTGTGTATAGTAACCGCCGTAGGTTGCCGGTTCACCTTCCTTGGCTTGTGGTCTGCTGCTCCATATCTTGTCATTCTGGTCAACACGCCATGCACCAACCTGTGTAAGCAGCGGATATTTTTTTATCTCGATACGCCAGCCCTGGTCATCTACCAAATGCCAGTGAAACGTATTCATTTTATACGATGCCAACAGATTTATATACTCTTTTATTAATTCGGGCCCAAAGAAATGACGGCTTACATCCAGATGCATTCCCCTCCATTTAAAGCGAGGGTAATCTTTTACTTTCATGCAGGGAATGCTTAAAGCCGCATTCGTTCTAATAGCGGGCAATGTTTGAAACAAGGATTGCATGCCATAAATAATCCCGGCTTTTTTATTGGCAGAAATTTCAATTGATGCAGGCGTAATGTGTAAGAGATACCCTTCATCACCCAGCTCTGCATTGTTGATCAACTTTAATTCAACTGATTTATTTTTTACAGCATTGTATGGCAATTCAATACCGCTGATATTATTGATGGCAGATTTAAAAAATGAAGCTGCTTCCAGCAATGCCTTATCCGCTTTATTAAACTTCAATGCCGTGTTGTTATCAATGATAAAATTTCCGGAAGTGAATTGCAGGCTTACAGGCTGTGGAATAATAACAGATTGTTGTGCCATTAAGATTCCCGGCAACAGCGCAAGCAGTACTAAAGTTATTTTTTTAAATTTCATTTCAATTTTATTAATTAGTTAAATGTGATTTTGTTTAAACAAGCATTTCGTTTATATAATGAATATATCAATATTCGTCGTTTAAAGAAAATACCGGCTTACGGTACATCCATTGTCCGCCCGTAAAATCAGGAAATTCAACCGTTTCGTTACCCAGTTCTATTGATTGTTCGCTTAATGGTGTAATGGCACTCCAGGCAGCTGCATCATAAACATCCATAGGCGTCGCCACTTTTCTTTTTATAGATTCAATAAATGAATGAATAACAAAAAAGTCCATGCCACCATGCCCTGCACCGGCAGTTTCCTTACTCCATCTTGCCCAAAGCGGATGGTCATATTTGTCCAGCCATGTGTTTGCTTTATCCCATTGATGGGGTTTGGCAGATTCATCCTGTATATAAATTCCATTGTTTACGTCCATCCAAATCCCTTCTGTTCCCTGTACCCGGAAACCTAGTGAGTAAGGTCGTGGAAGATTTGTATCGTGTTCTAATAAAATGGTTTCGCCATTGGCACATTTGATATGCGTGGTCACTACATCGCCCAGCTTAAAATTTATTTTTGCATTGGGATGATTTTCACCACCACCTTTTACAACATGGTTATGCAACCCTCTTGCTTTGCTGGCAAAAGAACTTAACGTAAGGAAACGATTGCCCCTGTTGATATTGATGTAGTGGGCAATAGGGCCAATGCCATGGGTGGGATATAAATCTCCATTGCGGTGAACAGAATGTTCTGTTCTCCACCTGGCTTCCGAAAATCCTTTTTCGCCAAACTCAACTCCATGGCCATAAGGATTAATGCCGTCATTAAATTTCACTTCTCTTAAATCATGCTGATAACCACCTTGCAAATGAATTAGCTCGCCAAACAAACCCTGACGCACCATGTTCAATACAGCCATCACATCACGGCGATAACAAACATTTTCCAGCATCATTACATGCGCATTAAATTTTTCTGCTGCTTTTACCACATCCCAATGGTCTTGCAAAGTGATTCCAAGGCACACTTCTGTACCGACATACTTTATACCCGCTTCCAATGCACCTATTATCATCGGCTTATGCCATTCCCACGGTGTGGCAGTTATGATTCCATCAATTCCTTTCAATTCCAGTAGTTTTTTCCAGGCATAATTATCTCCTGTAAATACTTGCGGCATCTTTTTCCCGCTTTTTGTAATAACTTCTTTTGCAGATGTCAACATACGGCCATCTACATCGCAAATAGCTACTACTTCAACATCGTCTCTTCTCAAAAGCAGATCAAGATGATCCTGTCCACGCAGACCTACGCCGATTATTGCCAGCCTCACCTTTGCATCAGCATTGGCTGAAAACAATTTGCCAGCGGGCATCACAGCCATTGATGCAGCTGCAAGGCCTGTATTTTTTATAAAATCTTTTCTGTTCATGACCTGTTTTTTACTTAGTTATTAATTATTTTTTGTGTTGCTGAATTTTGGATCAACAAATTCCCATTCTGTGATATGCGAAGGCTGATGCTCTTTATTCAATATCGCTTCGAAGCGTTTAATTAGCTCCGGATGTTGCGTTGCTACATTATTGGATTCGTCTTTGTCCGTAAGCAGGTTGTAAATTTCCCAGGGCGCATTTTTATCTTTTTTCATATTGCTTTTTACGGCTTTCCAATCGCCCAGGCGGATGGCCACCTGCCCGTTTTTCTCGGGAAATTCAAAATATAAATAGTCGTGTTTCTTTTGTTGGTTCCTTTTTCCCGTTAACTCAGAAAGAAATGAAATTCCATCTGTGTTAGTATTTTTCTGACGGGTCAGTTCATTTAATGTTGCCATCAGATCATACTGTACGGAAATATGTTCACTTGTTTTTCCTGGAGTAATTTTACCGGGCCAGCGGGCAATGAATGGTTCCCTGATACCACCTTCATACAGGTCTTGTTTGCTTCCTCTCAACCCGCCATTGCTGTTGAAGAATTTCCCGTTAAAACCTCCCACATTAAAAGTTGCGCCATTATCGCTGCTGAACATCACTAATGTATTTTCATCCAGCTTTAATTCTTTAAGCAATGCCATAACTTCTCCAATCTTTTTATCCATGTAAGTAATCATGGCCGCATAAGTTGAAAGCGGATATTTGCAGGGAGCATAACCTCTGTCGCCGTAATAAGACTGCTCATCAAATTTTCCGATGTATTCTTTTACTGCTTCATCAGGTGCCTGTAAAGAAAGGTGTGGACTGGTTAACGGCAAATACAAAAAGAAAGGTTTGCTTTTATTGTTGCGAATAAATGACAATGCCTTCTCTCCCATTTTATCAATGGAATAATCTTTTCCTTTATAATAATCAAAAGCAGCGTCGGGTGAATTTTTGGGTATTGGCCTGTGTACATTAATTACAGGATTATTCAATGAATCCCATTTTCCATTCTCCCATAAATGCGTGGGATAATAATTATGTGATTGCTTTTGATCCAGGTATCCATAATAATAATCAAAGCCTTGTTTGTTGGGGTCGCCGGTGTTATTATACATGCCAAGTCCCCATTTGCCAACCATGCCTGTAACATAACCTGCCTGTTTCATTAACTTTGCAATTGTAAAAGTTCCTTCGGGTAAAGGCATCTGTCCAGCTTCGGTACTGTCTTCAAATCCACCCAGTTCATAATTACCCCTGATATAAGATTTGCCAGCATTTTTTCCCGTCATCAACATACATCTTGCCGGCGCACAAACCGGCGCACTGGTATAATGATTGGTGAATTTCATTCCCTCTTTCGCCATCATATCCAAGTTGGGTGTTTTTATTTTTTGCTGACCGTAAGAACCCAATTCACCATAACCCAAATCATCTGCATAGATGTAAATAACATTCGGAAGATTTTTCTTCTGCGCCACAGTTGCTAAATCAAAGCACCCCGTAAGTAATATCAGCAAAAAAATATTTTTCATTTTATATTATAACATTGAAAATGATTTAATAAATGTCTGCATTA
>JBDSYV010000150.1:0-3342 GCA_040110925.1 Ferruginibacter sp.
TTCAATAGCCTGTTGTTTTTCCAAAGTGGCCATTTGTTTTTCAAGCTTTCTTTTATAATAAAAACGAAAACTAAAAACTAACAATCCAATAATTAATATTGCAATGATTATTCTGAACCACCATGTCTGCCACCAGGGGGGCATAATTTCAAATGAATAGGACAACCCGGTTGCTGCATACAAACCTGAAGGGAAAAATGCTTTCATCTTAAGCATATACTTTCCTGCAGAAAGATTTGTAAGGTTGATCACCGCATTGGCAACAGTTGTATCACTCCAATGACTATTTCCCGAACCTTCGACTAAATATGTATAAGTCACTTCCTTTTCATCCACAAAACTCGGGGCGGCAATAAAGAAACTTATATTATTCTCTTTATAACTAAAAGTATTTTTTTCTGCTGATACTGGTTGTGCATTTACTTTCATTTCTTCTAATATCAATAGCGGAGAAAACCCAGATTTTTTTTCTTTACCTGGAGAAACTTCAAGTAACACTCCTGAGAAAGTGAGGCCGTAAGCATATTCCTTATCTGCCCAGGTTTGATTAATTAATGCGAAATAATTACTGGCCCTGGTTAGATTCTCTACCCTGTTTGACTTTTGATTTTTTATTATGATTCTATCAAGACCCGTTTGTGTTCCCACAATAATATTGTTAAAGGAATCGCAGCTTAGTGAAGTGATAAAATTATCTGTCAACCCATTGCCAACATCGAAATGATAAACCTGATCTAAACGACCGTTGTTTTGTTTATACGCAACAAGGCCATCAGCTCTTGTGCCTATCCAGATTAAACCTGTTCTATCAATGACAAAACTTCTTGGTGAGCCAATGATGTTATCGGGTGTAAAGTGGTAAAAAGACTGAAGGTATTTTTGTTCTGCTTCCGTTTGAAATTTGAACACATCTATGCCATTGAATCGTGTTACAATCCATAGTAATTTATTTTTATCAATATAAATTTCTTCAACTACATCATTTCTATCAATCGGTATGCTCATTATCAATCTTAGACCCACCCATACACTAATACAACTTTTCTGAGCTGCGATAATTACCCCATCATGATCAACAATCATCTTTTTTTCAAAAAAATCTGAATCAGGTAGTGAAATAATAGACTTGAAATATAGGTTTGAAGCTCCAATGACATGTGCCTCATAAATATTTCTTGAATCATATGCAAGGATTTTATTTCCATGGTCATAAAATACTGCAGGAGAATTTTTGATATTGCCTGTAAATTTATTTACAACTTTCCCTGTTTTTCTAAACAGTTTTTCGGTATTAGTGCTGTACCATGTAACATAATTATTATAAAAAACATTGTTCACCTGGCTTTGTGTTCCTACGCCTAATGGATTTTGAAAAATATGAAATGGAGCGTTAACAATTTTAAATACAGCTTCACCATCATTACACAGCCAAATGGAATTTTCCCTGTCAATAAAAATGTTTTTAATATCGGAAGCAGTTGCTTGTTGAGGTAAAGGTATCCGGAACAAACTCCCATTTTTTTCAATTCGATGTATTTCTATGTTCCTGTAATCTTTATTCTTATACAATAGCCAAATGCGGTCATTTTCAAAAGCAATGTTTGTAGTAGAATAATTTTTGACTTGCAGAAAACCATCCGTAGGTAAGGTTAGCAATAATTTTCCTTTTGTAAGGAAAGCAGTATCAAGAATATATAATTTGTCAGAATTTGCTACCCAAATTGTTTCATTATAATCTTTCCCTAAAAGATAAAAGCCCTGGTCTGGTAATGCATCGCAAATCCTGTTGCTTTTAATATCATATAAATACAAGCCTCTGCGATTTTTCATTTCGCTAAGGGAAATTACTATGTAGTTTTCATAACAACTGATTACACTCAAGTACGGCAAAGCGGGATATTTGGATATTGTTGATACATTCAATTCTTTAACTTTATTATTTTCCAATACAAACAAACCATCATCAGAGGATAAATAAATCTTACCATCCTGGTTTCGGTAAAACTGGTTTACCAAAGGGCAACGGGCTCCTTCTGTTTTTAATTTTCTGACATTTCCTTTTACCAATACATTTAAAAAGTTGCTGCTGTTGGTAGCAATCAGCATCGAATCATCTCCAACTTCCAAAATATCATTCACAATATTATTGGCAAGGCCATTTTTGGTAGTATAATTCCTGAACCGGGCACCATCAAACACACTTAATCCACCATGGGTAAGAAAATACATCCTGCCCTTGCTGTCCTGGTAAGCTTTTGTTACCCTGCTATTTACAAGACCATCCCTGGGAGTATAATGAACAAATGGATATTGTCCACTGGACGTTGTGAGCTGTGCAAAACAATCAAGACATATAAAAAAGTATGCAGCAATGATGGCGATACGTCGCATACTTAAATCTAATCAAAATAATCGTATCATATTAAAGAAGATATTACTGAGAGTCTGGTAAGATATTTTAAAGAATACAAAAAAGCCCTCATGCGAGGGCCTTTATAATATTGCGAAAATTATTTTATTTACTGCTTTTGCTTTCAGTTGTTAAGCTATTCAGTTCTTCCCATTTACCCGCAGCCGCCAATTTTGCTGATTTAGGCCATGATGCAGGGTTAATACTGCTGTAAGCTTCTCCAGAAGTTTGCAGGATCGTTTTGAGGTTTTTTATGGTTGTAGCAGACAAGTCTTTATAACTTATAAACCCATGTTTTTTCAACAAGCTAATAACCTTTTTATTAATCCCCGGGATCTTTGACAAGTCGTCTGCAACAGCTTTTGTTTTTGCAGAAACTATTTTTTTAGTAACTGCTTTTTTACCTGGAACTGCTTTATTTGCTGCCATAGCAGGAGATTGTTCCGCCATGGTTCCTACGGCAGCCGGTACTTCCACTACACAATTCTCTACAAAGCCGCCATATAATTCGGCCCAGGTTGTATTGCTGTTGTCATTAACCCACCTACCATCACTGAGAAAATAGCGGTATTGGTATGTCTTGCCGGCTGTAAGCGAAAGTTCCGCTTCCAGGGAGCCATCTTCCTTTAGTTCCAGTGACGTGGCTTTTTGGGGGTTCCAGTTGTTAAATTCTCCAAGTAATACGCCTTCAGAGGCATTGGCAGCATATTCTGCCGGTAATTGAAATCTTACTTTTGTTGTCATAGTTGTTTTTTATGTTTCATTGGTAAATACAAATGCGGGCAAATAGTAACCCTATACAGAGGAATAGTTTTTACACAAATTGTGGGTAACATTCTTTCATTTACATGCTTCCAGCTATTAACTATATTTATAGGTAAATCAATAGTTTCAGGAGTGATCCTATTTTAGTGGCAATAATTCGTGAGAAA
>JBDSYV010000151.1:0-12981 GCA_040110925.1 Ferruginibacter sp.
TTCCTTTTCTGGGTTCAGGCCCGATCTCTTAGTTCCGGTTTTTTATTACCCAATAAATTTTACCTCTAAAACGCCGGCATAAAAAATTAACAGGTAAAAAAATTGTGCTGTTACTTAGTTTTTATTCCTTGCTCTTAATGCAGACTGGCTTACATAAATTCTTTTGCCATGGCCGTTTACCCAATAATATTTATTTCCATTATCTACATAAATGGTCTGACCTTCTGGCCCTGTCCACTCACTTGATTTCTTATCGGTTACTTTGGCCTTGCCCTCTGTAGCAAGTTCAGCAGTTTCGTTTCCTACTTTCTTTGCACCGGTTTTTGTTCCATGCCAGGCTTTATTTGCTCCTTTCTTTGTACCATGCCAGGCTTTATTTGCTCCCTTCTTTGTACCATGCCACGCTTTCTTTGTTCCTGTTTTCACGCCATGAGCAGCTTTGTCTGCGGTGCTTTGGGCAGCCGCAGGAACGGACATTGATAAAAAAGCAATTACTGTTATTGCTATTATACTTTTCATTATAGTTTTTTTTGATTCACTAATTACATTCTAAAACAGTGCCATGAGTGAAAAGAATAAGTTAATTCACTGTTTTATTACAGCCATGTACAACGTTCATCCAAAGTGGTATAGTTACTTCATTATCGTTTCAATGGTGGCAGGGTAGGCCGTGATTGAAACGGAGAACAAACAAAGGCGAAAAAAATGCTCCTTATAATGATAACTGAGTTTAATAACGACGGTGGCGAAATTTAATCTGGTTTTTTTTGCAAGGAACTTTGAAACTGCCTTGCCATTGTTGGAAAAACACCAACAATGGCAAGGCAAATTTGGTTTCCTGGAACATTATAAAGGTTGATACGCTGCTGGTCGGAGACCAGACAGCAGCAGAATACTACATTTAAAAATATTTGTTGTTGTTCACTGTTGACGCAACGTTCGGCTACCACTTATTGCTAGTGGGAAATGTTGCCTGGAAGTAAGATTAAACATAAAAACTGCGCTCGATATATTAAATTTAAGCTTCTGCTCTATTTTCAATTTACTTAACATAGTTCGGAGAAACACAGTTTTGCCAATACTCAACTATAATTTTAATAAGTTTTTTCAAATCCTGGAAACTGGAAGGCTTTACAAAAAAACCCTGAATAGATTTTGAGTAAGCGTCCACAACAGCCTCCTGTTCAGCGTGGGTTGTAAAAAATAAGTATGGTATCGTTTTAAGCCGGATGTTCTCATTTTCATGAATTTGCTGTCTTAATTCTATACCATTTAATTTAGGCATGTTAATGTCAGAAAAAACAATAAAAGGCTCAGTGGTCTCTCCAGTCAGGTAGGCCAGAGCCTTTTGCCCATCATTAAAAAAAATAACCTCATTTTTACATGCAAGTTCGGCAAATACTGCACTAAACATTTCCTGATCATCAGCATCGTCTTCCACAATTACAATTACACCGTCCTTATTCATTTGTTTTCAGGTTTTAGGGACAAATGTACATTTACTTCCTTAAAACAGATTTTAAGTCTGCCATTCTTGTAATGGATCTGAATTCTTAGTTAATGGTTCATGAGCCGCAAACCGGAGCGAAGAATTAAGCCAACGTCGTCAGGTAATTGATATAAATTCATTGGATGAAAAATCTGCAGAGAGAATTTGTTGCAGTTGTATATAAAGCACCTGAAAGTCGTTTGGTTTGGTTAGAAAAAATTTTGCCCCAAATGCTTTGGTCAATTCTTTGTCGCGGAAAATATTTGATGTGGTGAAAATACAAACCGGAATTTTGTTTAATGCAATTTCTTTTTTGATATGAATAAGAAAATCATAGCCATTCATAACAGGCATATTTAGATCAAGAAAGATAAGGTCGGGTAATGATTCACTATCATTTAATTTATCGAGCGCAATCTTACCGTTTGAAGCCGTCTCACAAAGCAGTGATGGATTTATTGTTTCAATCACTTCTTTAAACATAAGCTGGTCGTCTTCGTCATCATCAATTATGAATACTTTGTTCATGCTACTGGAATGTAAATAGAAAATGTAGAACCTATATTGGGTTTCCCTTGTGCTAAAATAAAACCATTATGATTAGTTACAATTTTTTGAACAATGCCTAAACCAATACCTGTTCCAGAATATTCATTCTTGCCATGAAGCCGCTGAAAGAGTTCAAAGATTTTATTTGCATATTCTTGTTCAAAACCAATTCCATTGTCTGTAAATTTTATTGCATAATATTTTTTTTGATGGTTGGCGGATGTGTGTTCCATTTGTCTTCCGTCAATAGTTGAGGAAGTAATCTTAATTCGGGGTTTTATTCCTGATTGACTGTATTTAATGGCATTGTCAAGCAGATTGCTAATGAGTTGAGAAATTTGAACCCGCACCCCCATTATTACCGGAAGATTTTCATGTTCAATGATAGCCCCCTTTTCACTTATAGCTATGTGCAGGTCGCTTTCTGCTTCTTCAACAAGTTTATTTAAATCGCATTTTTCAAAAACCAATTCAGTTGAATTTAAATAGGAAAAATCAAGCAGGGAGTCAATGAGATTTTGCATTCGTCCTGTCGCAGAAATTATACGATTAAAATAATCCTGTGTCTTATCAGAAAAATTTTCTGTTTCAATAATTCGCCTGCTAAACACCTGAATTTTTCGCAAGGGTTCTTTTAAATCGTGGCTGGCAACATAGGTAAATGATGCAAGTTCAGCATTGGTGTTTTCAAGAATGAGGTTTTTTTCCTTCAATGCTTCGGCCGCTAAAACATCTTTGGTTATATCCTGCAAGGTGCCTACTAATAATTTATCAGCACCCGATTCTATAACTCTTCCCGTTCCTTTTATATTTATGAGTGTTCCGTTTTTAGTATTCATGCGGTAGTGCCATTCATCAGCTGTTTTGCTTTGTAAAACATTTTGCGCTGCCTGTGCCACATAATCCTTGTCATCCGGATGCACATGCTTATTAAATTCCTCTAATGAAGGTTCAAATTCATTTGGTTCATATCCTATTAGACGGTATAAATTATCAGAGTAAGATAATTTGCCAGTTGTTAAATTAAATAAATAACTGCCTTGCATGGAACTTTCTTCCGCCTGTTTGAAGGTTTCATTTTGTATGTAAAGCTGATAGGTGCGTTCTTTTACTTTTGTTTCTAATTCTTCAGTAAAACTTTTTTGTGTAGTAATGTCAGTATTGGTACCTATCCATCGCTCAATGTTTCCATAGGCATCTTTTACAGGATATGCACGGGTCAGGAACCAACGATATTCTCCGTCATATCTGCGTAGCGGAAAGGTTAGCTCAAATGCTTCGTATTTTTGCCAAAGTTCTTTTGAAAGCTCTGTCATTTTTTCAACATGATCGGGATGATGCACTTTTTGCCATCCCCAACCCTGCATTTCTTCAAGTGTGAGTCCTGTGTAATCGAGCCATCGCTGGTTATACCAATAAACCCATCCTTCGGCATTGGCAATCCATGCAAGGTTTTGAATGCTATCGGCAAAAGTGCGAAACTGATTTTCGCTTGCTGCAATTTTTTCTTCTGTTTTTTTCCGTTCAGTAATATCGCGGTTCACAGCAACTGCCCCAACGGGTTTGCCGTCTTCATCATACACATAAGCAATAGACACTAGTACCCTCACAAGTGTGCCGTCTTTTTTGGACTGCACTACTTCCCCTTGCCATTTGCCTGAGGCATCTAAATCTTTTTCCCATGCTTGCTTGTCTTCATCTGATAAAAATTGTGTTCGAAGAAGTTCCATAGCATATTTTCCCATCATGTCTTCGCTTGCATATCCATATAGATTTTCTGCGCCTTTGTTCCAACTGATAGTTTTATAATTCATATCAGTGGCTATCACTGCATCGGCAATATTTTCAGTGAGTATTGCAGCAATGCGTAAGTTTTGATTAGCTTCTTCAAGTTGTTTGCGGGCTTCAACCTGTTGTGTAACTTCCACTGCATGCGACATTATTCTTTCCGTAATTCCATTTTCGTTCTTCAATGGTTGTATTACTAAATTATAATAGCCCAAAACCAATTTGTCATTTCCTTCACTGCTTAATTCAATAGGAAATTCATTTGCGACAAATGGCTCTCCTGTATAAAAAACGTTATTAAGCATCGCTATTAAGCCCTGTTGTTCCAGTTCAGGAAAAAGCGCTTGCACAGTTTTGCCAATGGTAATTTTTCTACGGGCAGTTTTTTCGTGTTCTACGTTGGCAAATTCATAAATATGCGTGTCTCCTTTATAAATGGCAATGCCTGCCGGAGCATTCATAAACGAATTGTACAGCACCATACGCTCATTTTCTAAACGTTGTTCGCTTTCTGTTAGCAACCGGCGGGCAACTATTTCTTGTGTAACATCCTGTAGGGTTCCATTAAACCGGCATGCAATGCCTTCAGGATTAAAAGATGCCTGCCCTTTTGCCCGTACAATTCTTTCATTATTAGTTTGCGGATGAATGATTGTATAAATAATATCGTAATGCCCTCCGGAAGCAAATTGCATAGCCGTTTGAATAGCGGCTATTACCTTGTCCCTGTCCCTATCTGCAATTACTGCAAGGGCAAGAGGTAGTTCTATTTCTTCGTCGGGCTTTAGCCCAAACCACTCTTTTAAACGGCTGTTGCCATTAAATTTATTTGTGGCGGGGTTTAAATCCCAGGTGGCTAATTCGGTTGCTTCAATGGCAAATTGTAATTCTTGTTCACTTTCTTGAAGCGCCTTTGCTGCTTTTACTTTTTCAGTGGTTTCAATTACGGTAACCAGCACGCCGCCTACTTCACCATCTTCTAACCGGATAGGACTGTAAGAGAAATCAAAAACACATTCTTCCAAAAATCCATTCCTGTCCAATTGCAAAGTAAAGTCAGGAAAGCCAACTGCTGTCCCCTGCATTACACCTTCAAACATTGGCCCAATAGTAGGCCATATTTCTGCAAAAGTTTTGCGTGTGCTGATGCCCAGTGCCTGCGGATGTTTTGTGGCGCCAAGAATAGGACGGTAACCATCGTTATACAATTGAATATATTCGTTGCCCCAGGCTATATACATACCAAAAGGAGTATCAAGCATGATACGTACTGCTATACGCAAAGTTTGTGGCCATGTATCCGGACTGCCTAAAGCAGTTTTTGACCAATCAAATGAACGAATAAGCTCGCCCATTTTGCTACCACCAGTAAGAAACGCATGTATTGATTTTTCTTTCTCTTTCATCCTTTATTATTGCATGCTGAGCGCATTGATTTATTTTGGGAAATGCAAAGTTATTTTGTTGAGGAAAAAATCCGGTATATTAATTTAAAATTAAAACAGTTCTACCGGCAGGTATTTCAGGTAATTTTTTTTGCAAGGGTTACCATGGTTGCGCCACTGGAAATACCCTGGAAGAAATTATCCTCTTAAGTAACCCTTTGTGCAAAATAAAAAGCTTCTTTTTTACACACTTGTATTACAGCTTTTTTTGGTGCTACCTTAATTCGTTAAAACATTCAAAACTACCGGCATAGAGTATTGAATCAGTAGCTCCTTTATTGAATATACCCTACTCTTGGCCCGCCAGGAGCAAATACCGCCAGTGACCTGTCTGCCTGGCCCTTTGAAAACATAAACATGCATCTGTCATAAGTATAATCCATATAGTTCATGGACATGTCGCCGTTATTATTGCAACTTACAGAAGGAAACACCGGGCAGCGGTAATTCTCAGAAGCCTGGTTGGGTGTGTCATCCACCATATCGGAACCCGAACAGGATCCGCCATCATCACCCCAAATATGAATTAAATTCACCCAATGACCTACCTCATGTGTTGCGGTTCGGCCAAGGTCATAATTATTGATATAGGTACCTCCAGGAAATTTTTCACGGCTTCCAAATGCACTGTACAAAATAACCACGCCATCAATAGTTGGTGAAACAGTACCGGGATAATAAGCATAGCCCAATAAATTCTGTCCCAGGTTGCAAGACCACATATTGAGTTTATGTTCCGGATCAGTGGCATCTATTCCGCCACCGGCATAATGCTTCATGCCATCAACGGGTGGCCATGCTTTGCGGTTAGATTGCCGGCGAACCACTTCACTCAACACAAAATTAATACCTACATCAGCTACAACAGGCTTAAATACAGAAGGCACACCCGTTACATCCTTATTCTTCTTATTAAAATCTTCATTCAAAACATCTATCTGCGATTGAATTTGTTGTAAAGAAATATTTTCCGCTGCAGTATAGTACACAACATTTACAACTACAGGGATGGTTATACTGGTAACTGCAGCATTTCTTTGTAAATTATTTGCAATATTACTCCTGGTAAAAGTTTCCAGGGCTTCCCTGCGTGCTCTCAGGCCTGGATCGGCGGCAAGCTGCGCTGAAAGTATATCAGCAGATGCACAAGTACGATTAATGACCAGGGATGCAGTAACATTTTCAGTGTTTACTTTTTCAGTGTCATTTGTTTTGGTGCAGCCGGTATTTATAAGCCATAATAACAGTACTGTGGGAAAGATTTTTTTCATTATGAAGTATTTAATGTGAATGTAAAATTTTACCTGGCAAAGATTTGTATGGTTAAATTATAAAGATTACGGAAGATATCAAAACTTATCTTAAGCGTTTTATATAATCTCCTTTAAGTTCTTATGCAAATCTTATATGATTTTCAATATTGCTTCAGCTGCTCTTCTGCCGGTTTCAGCAGCACCATTCATATAACCCTGGAAATTATATGAGCAATGCTCGCCTGCAAAAAATATATTGCCTACGGGCTTTATTTCATTACCTGCAATAGTTGTGTATTGCCCTGGTTTGAAACAAGTATAAGAGGCCTTTGTCCATTTAAATTCGGGCCATACAAATCTTTCTGCCTTGTTGTTATAATTAGCATTGGCACCGGGGTACATCTGGTTAAGTAATGGAAGATTCCTGTTCACTTGTAACTGAACACTACCCTGGCCTGCCTCTACTGCAGGCTGGCCGCCTGTGTATATGGTAAGACTGCCCTGTGTAGGTGCCTGCAATTGTGAGCTGTCCCAGCCACTTTGCAAAATACTATTGGTGAAATAATATCCTGCATAACCAAGGCTGCGCCAGAAACGATTATTGAACCCAAGGATAAGCTTGCTGTTTTTCCCATAGCCAATATCAAAAATGGCTTTGCGTTTCCATTCCGGCCATGCAGGCTGTATGCTTACATTACGTAGCAACGTAAAGGGAAGTGTGAGCAGCAATATTTCGCAGGAAACTGAACGGGTTGTATTGTTTACTTTAAATGCCAGGTCATAACCATTGCTGCTGTTTTGTTTAACAGATATAAGTTCATGCCCAAGGTTTACCTGGCCTTCAAGCGAGGCAGCTAAATTATCACATATCAATTGGTTGCCTCCACTTACTTTAAAACGCTCATCGCTGTTTCCAAATATTTCAAACCGGCCGTTTTTTACTTGCGGGCTGATGAGGAATAAAAAATTAAGTGATGTCTGTTCTTCTATTGCAAGCCCGTATTCAGTTATATAGGCAACAGAAAGTAATTCTCTTAGCCATCCATTAATACCCAGCAAATCAAAATACGTAGCAATGCTCATATTATCGAACCAGGCATCGTTTGCCGTATAATGATCTACATCAATTGTATAAGACAGCGATTGAATATCTGAGCGGATGCGACTGGCATATAAACTGAATTCGCTGATAACCTGTTGCTCTGTATAATGCTGGCCGTTAAAATAATAGACCTGCTTTTGCAGGTTATTTTCAGATGATGCACGGGTATCTAAAAGTGTTAATCCAAACTGCCTGGCCAGCGCCAGCATATCCTTATGATTGCTGTCAATAAATTCTCCGCCAAGTTCTGTAGTCAGGCCTGCGCCCATGATGTTTTGTGCGCTGTATATGCGACCACCAGTTCGGTTACTGCCTTCATATACTGTGGCGTTATAACCTTTGTTTTTTAAGGTATAGGCAGCATGAAGCCCTGCCATGCCAGCACCTACAATTATTATTCGTGGAGAATTACCACCTGCCAAAAGTGCCGGCGCTGCAGGTGTGAGCGTTTCTATTGCTTTTGTACAGCCCTCGGTAAGGCTTATAATGCCAGCCAGTGCAGCGGCTTTTGCAGCATCTTTAATAAATTGCCTTCGCTGTTTTTTGTACGCTACGGTTTCTGCATCGGTAAATTTATCTGCAGCACTCATAGCTTGCTGCATAGATTTAAGCAGGCTGGCCAGCAATGGCGTTTTGGGTTTGCTTCTCATAACAAAAGTTTTGATTAAAAAATATCCTGGTTTTTTAGAAAGGAAAAGGACGTGGGTTGTAGAGGAGTTTTGGAAGACTAAGATATGCCAGGCAAAGATAGTATGCAATAGGTTGATGAAAAAAACTCAGGAAACCACCCTGGCAGAGTTCAATCGAAAATTGTCGATTCATTTTTTATACTGCAGCAGGTTCAATGATATTTTTGTTTTTGCCAGCAATCACCGATGTTCAAGTTAAATTCTGGTAAAAACTAATCCTCTATATTTAGTAAAGCAGATTATAATTATATTGACCCCGCTTATGCTATTTGAAATGCAACCAGGTTGAAAATATTGAAAACGTTGTGTCTCCATTCTCCTCATACTTTCGCATTAAATCAAAGACATAATTTTATGGGCCGGTATAGCATGAGATTAATTAGAGAAGTATCAACAAATTATGCATTTACCAATATAATAATGAGGCTGTCTTGAAAGTAATATATTTTCACACAACGCTGATGACGAAGACAAAGCATACAAAGTAATATATTGTTTATCAATATTATTTTTTCGTTGTTTACTTTGTATTCCTTGCCTACCGGACAGGCAGGTTGGTTTCTTTGTGTGAAACTTTTCCCTGAGACAGCCTCACCAGATAATAACCTGGGTTGGTTCAATCAATATAATTCCTCGATCAAATATTCAGATTGATTGAACTGGAAAGATTCGCCTTTTGCCAGGCCCATCATTGTTTTATAAATGGGTGCATTTACTGAGATACCCACAGCTGTTTTCCCTTCAATTTCAAATTTTTCAGTAGAAATAGCAACAAAAAACATAAGCTCCTTTGTTACCACCAGGGCCCCAGGCTGAACTGTTGGATATTCAATGCTGGGATTTAAGGACTTCAGGTAATCCAGGTCGGCCGTAGAAAAAACCAGTTCTTTTTCGTAGATACGCAGCATTTCTGTTTTACCCGCTTTGCGATCTTCACTCTGGCTGGCTGAGTAGGTTTTATCATTGATGTCTGATTTAATGGATAGTACCCGGCTTTTAAAATTCTCAACCTGTTCTTCCTGCTTTTGCAGGCAGATATCTAAAACTTTTTGTTTGTCAATACTTTTTATCATAATGATCGTTAATAATTTTTTTTAATATTAGCACCTGTAATGAAGGTTATTACATCTCCAATGCTATGAAGATACGCTTTTGAATATCAAACTATATTAAATTCCCATCTTTGGAAAAGCTGAGTTTAAAAAAATGGGGTACCTGGTTAATACCAATTATTATGGCCTCCGAAGCGTGTTTCAAAACGAACTGCTATGGCTTAGATCGTGGCACAAAAAACACGGTTATTATATTCCAGGTAGGGTTATAAATTACGTCATGCTTCATAGGAGTTGGTTAAAAACACTAACCTTTGCGTTGGGCTGCCTGTGGAGAAAAACGATGGTTAATTAATATATCTTTAGTATGAGTATAAATTTTTTAAAAATATAATTGCTCAAGTAGCAAACATAGGCCAATGAAATCTACCATTATAAAGTTTTTCTTTTGCATCTTCTTTACAGGCTTATGCAGATATGTGGCAGCTCAACCTGATTTATCCTTAGCCAATGCATCCTGTTCCCAATCCAGCTTTGCCAGAGGGAATAATTTAAACCTGTCATACCAAATTAATAATATCGGCAACCTTGTCTCTGCTAATTGCCATACCACAATTTATCTCTCCACCAGCACTTCCATTACCAGCAGTTCCATACGGGTAAGCGATGTTTCCTGTGAAAGTATCGCTGCCGGGGGTGTTGGCCAGCTTACCCGGTTCGCTTTTCCCATTCCTTATAATGTGCCCAATGGCAATAATTATATTATCCTCAGCATTGACTCTCGAAGTGAAGTGGCTGAATCAAACGAGAGCAATAATATTTCCTATATACCTACAGCTATAAACATTAGTTCAACCAATGGGGCCCAGCAAAATCTGCCATATCCTGTTATACTGGTGCATGGCTTAAATTCCAGTCAGACCACATGGAATACATTGCTCACTGATATGCAGAACCGCTATGGATGGTCTTATGGAGGCAATATGAATTTCTGTCTCAACCAGGATGGAAATCTTGCAGTTTCTTTGCTTTCCACAGATTACAAAGATTGGTCGGGTGCCCTCACTGCAGGCGATATTTACACCGTAAACTTTAATGTAGCTCTCAATGGAACTAACGCTACTTTGTCCAATGACGTGGAGAGCAATCAGTCTGCTGTTGATAAGCAGGGCGTAGCTATTAGAGATGCGATAAAGCATGTACTGCAAATCACGGGCAGAAGTAAAGTAATTCTTGCAGGTCATAGCATGGGTGGCTTAGCTTCCCGTGAGTATCTGCAAAACCCTTCACTGTGGCAGACAGATGGCATGCACCATGTGGCAAAGCTACTCACCATCGGCACACCGCACGGAGGCAGCAATTTTGGCTTTGGGTATGCTGAGGCCATAAGAGATTTGCGCAGCAGCTATGCTATTTCCGGCAGCCCGGGTGTTTATCTTTTTGGCGGTGTGGAAAGCTATTCTGTAATGAAAGATAACGCTTCAACCAATTTCAATAATGTGGATGTTAATTGTAATGGAGTAGATGCCGATGGCAGCCTTATCATCGGTCTCAATCAAAAGATACTCCCTTCAGAGCCGGGTTACACCTGTATTATCGGCACTTATTTATCCTCTACCAGCGATGGAGTGGTTACCACTGCAAGTGCCAATCTCAATAACTACTACTCTTCCGTAGCGGATACCCTTATGGTCAATTCTTCCCATACTTCCGAAACCGCTAAAATTCCAGTTATAATATCAGGCCTCCATGAGCCTTATACTTCAGCCAGGGCATTGGATGTGAATTACAACAATTATTACTTTGGCAATATCAGCACACCAGGTATAGCTACAGGGCTTACTACCGATAGTAATTATTACAAACTCACTGTTGCCCAAAACAGTTACCTCAGTTTTGAAGTATTTAATATTCCTGTTTTCAATGCTGGCATAAAAGTCTATAATGCTGCCAATACTGTTATGTATGCTGCACCAACTGCAGGCAAAGGCTATATCAATTCTGGTAATATATCTCTTAACGCCGGCACTTATTATATAAACTTTTATGGCGTTCCTGATACCGGATCCTTACGCCATCCCTATGCTTTAAAATCTTCATTTGCCCCAGGCATTTGTCCCTCTTCTGGTCTCATTATTCCATCTGATATCAATGGATCATCCTACCAGTGGCAGGAGGATACTGGCAATGGCTTTACAGATATTTCCCCGGGTGCCCACTATGCTAATGCAACCACTGCTCAATTGCAATTGCTTTCGCCGCCAACAGACTGGTATGGAAATAAATATCGCTGCCGTGTGAATGGTTCATTATATAGTGCTGTTACCATCCTCAAGTTTGCTACCTCCTGGACCGGTATTACACGTGACTGGGAAAATGCCGCCAACTGGAGTTGTGGTTACGTTCCAGATGCTAATACAGATGTTTATGTCAACCCCGGCGTTCCCTTCTCCCCACAAGTCAATGTTAGCCAGTCTTGCAGAAGTCTTATTACCGCTCCTACCACTATAGTCATTATTCAGACTGGTGCCGTATTATCCATATTGGGTAAATGAAACGAAGGTTACATTACCGGCACTTTTATGTTCCTGCAGGATATTAATATTAAATTCCGCTTTTGTTGATCACAAATTTTAAAACCTAAACTATATTAAGCTGCGTATTTCTTGACTAGCAGTGTATCAATCTTTTTACAATTTCTTGCATGATTGGGAGGAGACAGGCTGCGAAAAAATCATTAACCCTACTGCCTGAAGATTTATCAGTTTTTAAATATTTCAATTGGTTTAAAATGATTATTACCGGGTACAATAAAGTAATATCCTTTGTTAAAATTATGAATATCCCAACTTAAAAAGTTACATCCTTTTTTTAAAGCGATAGACTTTGATGTAATGAATGTCCCAATTGCATTATAAATTCTAATTGTTATTTTTTCAATTTCCGGAGCATCTATACTTAGTTGTAAGTAATCAACAACATGGTTTGGCAACGCAGTTATTTTAGCAATATTAAAAATAATATTTATTGTTATCACAGGCGAATAAGTGAATTGCCCATCTATGTCAATCATTTTTAACCGGTAATAATTATTTCCTTCAACAGGTTGTCTGTGAATAAATAAGTAATTCAAATTTTGTATGCTGCTGCCTGCAGCGTTTATTGTAGCAATTTTATTAAAATGCTGACCGTTATCACTCCATTCCACATCAAAAGTTTTAGTATTTATTTCTTCTCCCGTAATCCACCTAAGGTTTACTTCCTTTGTATTAATTAAATTCCCTGTAAAACTAATCAGTTTCAAAGGCACTACACTTGATATAGTTTGCGTACCTGTAATATCAGTTTGATTATTGGTAACAGGAGGTGAAGTGGTATAAGTAAAAGTTACCGGGTTGGCTAGACCATCTACTTTAACAGTATTACCAAGAGTTGCAGCCGCATCTACATCAACGGTTATAATAAAATAGCCCGATGCTCCTGCTGCAATATTATTATTTCCCAGATATATATTATAAGCATGAGGAGCAGCAAACAAGGCAGAGGCGCTGTTTCTATACGATGCACCTGTGAGTGAAGGGGAAGTAGGATTAAAGTAAATGCTTACGGTATTA
>JBDSYV010000152.1:0-12478 GCA_040110925.1 Ferruginibacter sp.
GTAAATAAGTTTGTACGATAAGTTGGGTTGTAAAAATTAATTTAAATTGATATGGTAAGTTTAAAAATACTGATCCCCACAGATTTTTCGGTACTGGCAGAATTTGCTTACCTGATGGTGAAAAAACTTGGGCAGAGGGCTGAACTGGAAATTCATTTCCTGCATGTGTTAACCGTTCCTGATACAGTTACATTGAATGCTAATGGATATATTGAAACCTGTGGTGAAATTGATGTGAATTTTGTGGTACAGCAAAAAGAAATTGCTGAAAGGAAATTGGCAAATCTTAAAACATTGTATGGACCTGGTATTCATTCACATCTTATTTTGGGAAAACTAACGGATGCTGTTTTAAACTTTTCCGAAGCCAATCATTTTGATCTTATTGTAATGGGTACCAAAGGCGCCTGGGGAATTAAAGAAAAACTTTCAGGATCTGAAACACAGATGATTGCCCGTAAATCAAAAATACCATTACTCTCGTTAATGTGCGACCGTTCTGATTTAGTGATAAAAAATGTATTATTCGTACATGATTTTGGCAACCCTGCAAAAGAAGACCTGGTTTTTTTGGAAAAACTAATAAATACATTTGGTACAAAACTTCATTTATTGCAAATTGTATCGGGCCCTTTGGAGGATAATAAAACAAGAGTGGAAGCTAATATGAAAAAATTTGCGGCACTGAACAATATCATCCATTACGACTGTCATTTAATAAATGATAAAGATGTGGAGAATGGCGTGATTCACTTTAACCAGATGCAAAACATGGATATTATTTGCATTGGTACACATGGTAAAGGAGGATTCTTTCACCATAGTGCTACAGAAAAATTAATCAATCATTTATTCAAACCCATTATTTCATTTCATTTAAAAAATTAATTCCTAAATATGAGAGAGTTTATAACTCAAACCTGGTCGTGGTGGTTTTCGGGAACAATGATAGCTGCAATTATGTTTTTCCTTTTATACTTTGGCCAATCCTTTGGTTTTTCTTCTAATTTAAGAACCATTTGTGCCGCTGTGGGCCTTGGGAAGAAAGCAAAACTTTTCGATTTTAACTGGAAAAGTCAAATATGGAATTTAGTTTTTTTGCTGGGAGCCATTATCGGCGGTTTCATTGCAAAGCAATTTCTTTCTACGGGTTTGCCAGTTCAGATTTCGCCAACAACGATTCAGGATCTATCGCAGATAGGCATTGCAGCTCCGGTTTCATTACAGCCCCAGGAGTTGTTTAGTTTGCAGGCTATTTTTACCTTAAAAGGTTTTTTGGTTTTAGCCATGGGTGGCATGATGGTAGGCTTTGGTTCCCGTTATGCTGGAGGTTGCACTTCCGGCCATGCCATTAGCGGATTATCCAATTTGCAATGGCCTTCAATGATTGCAGTGATTGGATTTTTTGCCGGGGGGCTGGTAATGACATTTTTAATTTTCCCTTTAATTTTTTAACCTCATGAAGTTTATAAAATTTCTAATACTCGGAATTGTTTTTGGAATTGTTATGGCAAAATCTGAGGCCATATCCTGGTTTAGGATACAAGAGATGTTCCGCTTCCAGGCATTTCATATGTATGGCATTATTGGAACCGCTGTTGTGATAGGAGTTTTAGGAGTGGCATTAATTAAAAAATTCCGGATAAGAGATTTTCATGGAAACCTCATCAGCTTTTATCCCAAAGACAGATCTGTAATCCGTTATCTTTTGGGGGGTGCAATATTCGGATTGGGCTGGGCATTATGTGGTGCTTGCCCCGGACCAATGCTGGTTAATATTGGGTATGGATTTTTATCAATGGTGGTTGTATTTTTATTTGCTATTATCGGTACCTTTCTATATGGCTACTTCCAGGACAAATTACCCCATTAATAAAGCTTATGAATAAACAACAGGAGGAAGATAAAACAACGCAGCAGCTAACATCTGTTATCAATAAACTGGTACTGGTTATTGCAGTGCTGGTTGTTGGTTATTTATCTATTCCTATTGTTATTTATTATAAAAACCAGGAAAGTAACCTTAAAGAAAAAACTGTGTTGGCAACAACCGGAAGTGCTGCAATAAAAAAAGATACAGTCACTTATTGGACACCGGCAGATATCAGTACCATAAAAGATATGAAGCAAAAAAAAGTAGTTGAGTATGGTAAAGAATTAGTAGCGCATACTGCCAGGTATCTTGGGCCTAATGGATCTATATTGAAAATCAGCAATGGTATGAATTGCCAGAATTGTCACTTACAAGCGGGCACTGTTGTTTTTGGAAATAATTATGGATCTGTGGCATCACTTTATCCCAAATTAAGGGCAAGAAGCGGCGCTGTGGAAAATATTTATAAAAGAGTAAATGATTGTATTGAAAGAAGCTTAAACGGAACAGCATTAGATACAACAAGTAAGGAAATGCAGGCTATTGCATCGTATATAAATTTTGTGGGTTCCAATGTTGCAAAGGGAAAAAAGGCAGCAGGCTCTGGCTTTAAAGATTTAGCATTTCTGGATCGTGCAGCAGATCCCAATAACGGACAAGCTGTTTATACAGCTAAATGTCAAACATGTCACCAGCCCGATGGTGCAGGCCTTTTCCCTGCAGATAAAACAGAATATACCTACCCGGCATTATGGGGAAATAATAGTTTTAATGATGGCGCAGGATTATATCGTATCAGCAATTTTGCAAAATATATAAAGTATAATATGCCCCTGGGTGTTACCCATGAAAATCCGCAGTTGTCAGATGAAGAGGCCTGGGACGTGGCAGCATTTATTACTTCGCAATCCAGGCCGCATCTGAATGTACCAAAGGATTGGCCTGATGTTTCAAAGAAACCGGTTGATCATCCCTTTGGTCCTTATGCAGATAACTTTTCCGAAAAGCAACATAAGTTAGGACCATTTAAACCCATTGTTGAAGAACAAAAGAAAAAGGAAGAAGCCGCTAAGCAAAAAATTGTATCGGCCTTAAAAAAATAAAACAGCCTCATGAAGAACAGGAGAGATTTTATTAAAAAAATGAGTTTAATGGGAAGTGTCGGTTTGTTAGCCTCTGCTCCTGTATTAGCGATTTCAGAAAAAAAGGAAAAGACAATAATTGATACAGACAATAATAATGATAAACCCTTTACCATTACAATTTTACAAACCACCGATGTGCATTGCCAGGTGCATGCACATGATGAATTGTTTTGGGAAGATAATAAAACTGTATTTCGCAAAACAGGTGGTTATGCCCACTTAGCCACATACCTGCAGCAAGAAAGATTGAAAAACCCAAATAGTTTTTTAATTGATACCGGCGATATGTTCCAGGGTAGCGAGCTATCTGTTAAAACTACAGGCAAGGCTATGGTACCAATTTTAAATGCCATGGGTTACGATTTATACCTGCCCGGAAACTGGGAAGTTATTTATTATAAAAAGGCCATGCAGACGTTATTGGGTTCATTAAATGCTCCTAAAGTTTGTGCCAATATGTATAATGATGCAGGCGATGGAAGCAAAGGTGAATTAATTTTTCCACCTTATTATATCTGGTATATTAAGGGTGTAAAGATTGGTTTCCTAGGCTATACTGATCCATTGGTTCCAGTTCGTCAATCGCCTAATTACAGCAAAGGAATCATTTACACAAAACCCGAAGAAAATTTAGAATATTACGTGGATATTTTGCGTCACCAGGAGCAATGTGCTTACGTTTTAATTGTGGCACATTTAGGATTATCTCAACAAATTCATTTGGCTAATGCAAAGGAATGCGAGGGGGTGGATTATATTCTTGGCGGCGACACACATGAAAGAGTAAGAAAGCCCATTCAATGTAAATACAGCAAGGTAGTGGAGCCAGGAGCATTTGGTTCCTTCGTGGGTAAATTAAACCTGACCATTAAAAATGGTAAAGTGGTACAAGACGATTATGAATTGGTAGAAATAACAGCCAGCAAATACAATCCCTCAAAAGAAATTCTGGCCCTGATTAAAACCAATGAAAGATTATTTGAAAAAGATATTAATACCCTTGCAGGTTACAGCACTATACCATTGTACAGGTATTTTGTAGTAGAAAATCCGATTGACACAATGATAGTGGATGCATTGAAATGGAAACTTCCAAAGTTGGATATTGTACTTTCTAATGGATTTCGTTTTTGTCCTCCCCAAACTACGCCTGATCACACCGGTAATATTCCCATAACCGAAGGTTATATTTATGATATGTTCCCCGTTGATAGTACGGTGCGAACTGGTACAGTAACCGGTGCACAAATAAAAGATTGGTTGGAAAAGGAATTGCAGAATGTTTTTGCCAAAGATGCATCTGAACGCTTTGGTGGTTGGGTTATAAAATTTAAAGGCATGAAAATAACATTTAATGCCTTTGCGGAAAGTGGCAATCGGGTGCAAACTATAAATGTGGGAGATGCAACACTTGAGGTGAATAAATTGTATAATATTTGTGCCTGTGAAAGAGATGGTGATCCCAGTGATATGCTTTGCAGGATTAAAAATGTTGCCAATGCAAATAATACTCAATATACTTTGCATTCTGTGATGAAGGATTATCTTGCTGCTAATTCACCTGTTACACCAATACCGCCTGTTAATGCCCACATATTAGATGCACCTCAAACATTACTCACACAGGTAACCGGAGTTGATTATAAATTTTATTAAAAATAAATGATATGAAAAAAATACTTATGGTTCTGATGATTTTAACCGGAGCCCAGTCCTTGATGGCTCAGGCAGATCCTGGCATGCGACCTGCGGGGATGACAGATGCCGGCAATCAACATAAAATTGTTTTTCAGCTTTCTTCCGAAGACACTATGGTACATAAATCATTGATGAAACAGTTGAATAACCTGGTAACCCTGGCGCCCGATTCTAAAATCGAGGTGGTTTGCCATGGCCCGGGGTTAAGCATGCTTATTAAAGGTAAAACAGTAGTGCAGGAAAAAATAAGTCAATTTAATAAAAAAAATATTGTTTTTGTAGCATGTGAATTTTCTATGTCTGAGAAAAATATCCCTAAAGAAAAAATAATTTCTGAAGCCGGCTTTGTACCCTTTGCTATTGTTGAAATTGTTACCAAACAGGAGCAAGGCTGGAGTTATATTAAACCGGGATCTTAATTTCCTTAAAATTTACCAACAAAGTAAATTTAATGGCAGCATCAATATTGATGCATGCAGGCAAAATTGTATTTTATAATGTAAGGAGTTTTTCACATGCCTATTATGAAGGGGAAACTCTATATCATTTATTATCGCAAGCATTAAAAACGATTTTCGCAGCAGGATATTCCGACCTGCCTGTTGCCAAAAGCCAAATCTTCAATAACTATGGCCTACCTTCGCAGGCCTTGATTAACGCTTAAGTGCAATATAGTTTTGCAGGGATGCAAGGGACACCCGGTTTAGCCTGGTGATAAAAATAATTAATGGAAAATAATATATAACAAGCGCTGAAAATTTAAAGTAAGTCGCCGCAATAGCATCAAGTTTAAATTTTCATCATTATTAAAGCAATGGAAAATATTACAGGTTTTGATTCCACTTTTGAGCCAGCATTATTAAAAGAGATGCTTGAGTTTGGTGAACTGAAATATTTTAAAGAAGGAGATATTATCATGGATTATGGTAAGTACGTCCGGATGATGCCTATCATTATTAAGGGTACAGTAAAGGTGTATCGAAAAGATGAAAATGGTAACGAACTACTTTTATATTACCTATCCAGCAATGAAAGTTGTTCAATGGCATATAGTTGCTGTGTAGAAGCTAAAAAAAGTGAGATAAAAGCCATTGCAGAAGATGAAGTTGAATTAATAGCCATACCGCATATTAAGTTGGATGAATGGCTTTGTAAATATCCAAGCTGGAAGAACTATATTATGCGAAGTTTTAATGATCGTTTCCTGGAGTTGCTGAAATCCATTGAGAGTATTGCATTCCATAAATTAGATCAGCGCCTGGTTGCATACCTGAAAGAAAAACAACGGCTTTCGGGTTCCAGTGTTATTAAGGCTTCACATTATTTAATAGCTGACGAACTGGCTACATCCCGGGTAGTAATCTCCCGCCTCCTGAAACAATTAGAAAATGATGGAAAAATTTTATTATACAGGAATGAAATTAAATTAATGAAAGACTTTGATTAATAATGTTCATTTATAACAATTGAATCAAAGCATAAACTATAATCAAAAATATTTTAGAAACTAAACGTAAATATTATATGGAAAACAACGCACTTACTAAAGGAAAAATACATACAAGCAAAGGCGAACTCAGCTTTGAATTGTATGACGATGCAGCCCCAATTGCGGCAGCGAATTTTAAAAAATTAGTCAGCCAGGGTTATTATGACGGGCTTAAATTTCACAGGGTCATCCCCAATTTTATGATACAAGGTGGATGCCCTGATGGTACAGGTGCCGGTGGTCCGGGTTATACCATACCATGCGAAACCAAAGGAGATAAACAATATCATGACAGGGGCGTGATGAGTATGGCACACCGTGGTCCTGATACAGGTGGCTCACAATTTTTTATCTGCCACAACAGGCAGGGCACACAGCATCTTGATGGGGTGCATACTTGTTTTGGTAAAATCACTGATGGTCTTGATATCATTGACGATATTCGCGGCGGTGACGTGATGGATAAGGTTGAAATTATATAAAGCACCCGGAAAATTTTTAATAAAATGGGAGGATATAAAAATCCTCTCTTTTATTTTGAGGTTAATGGTACACTATCGTGAATTGTTTATTTACAGCACCCATTGTAAAATAATATACTCCAGCTGCGAGACCTACAAGGCTAAGTCTGATCTCGTTTAGGCGCTCACTCACCAGGCCTTTCCTGATGATGCGGCCTTTTTCATCTGTAATAATATAAGATTGCTCAGGAAAATAACCTGATTCAGTTCGTACAGTAATGTTAGTGTTTACCGGCACTTCGTTAGGATAAATGTTTAATGATACATTTGGCGACATGAGTTGGATTTTAAGAATATATAAATAATAAGAATTGTAGAGTTTATCTATATATTATTTTACAGCTATGTGATGAAGAAAATGCAGCAGGCTTGTGACATTAGAACAAGGGATTTTAATGCTCTGACAAATGACAAGAAGTATGCCACCGGAAAAATATGTGCATATCTAATTTATTAAAAATAAATCCATTCTGGATGGCCGTTTTTTTTCTTATTGGTTTCTAAAAGAGATGTGCTGTTAATAGTTTTCAAACTCTGGCCAACTTCTTCCAAAGTTCATCATTCTTGCATTTTTGAATGTCCTGTTTGCTGGAACACGTAAAAAATAGGGTCTGTTAAACGCCTCCTGGTTGAGTTGGAACCTTTCTGAAAGGATCCTAATGTTATTTGTAAATATGCCTTTCTTGTAATTGAGCATATCAAAAACCTGGCCTTTAACTACATCATAAAACTTGGCTACATCCAGAGCATTTATTTTAAAGACCTTCATAAATACCCTTAAACATCGAGTGGGTTGTTGCAAATTCTTAACTTTTAAAAAAATTGTTTAGCTTGGTAGAACATTTATCAAAACAGTTGCTATTTCCCTGATGCAAAAAAGAATATTTTTTTTAAGCTTATTATTATGTATTGCTATCGCACCTGTGGCCTTTGCACAAAAAGATAGTGTACGGAAATCTACTGACTCCGTAAACAATACTATATTAAAAAATTTTAACGAGCAACTGCAGGATATGGAGCAGGAGCGTATCAACGACTCTGCAAAACGGGCCGCATTGGAAGCGCAATTGCTACCTTTAAAAACAGTAGATAACCTGAAAAAAGCCGAGCTGCAAAAGCAACTCAGTGAATTGGCAAGTCGGGATTCTATTCGCCTTCAGCAAAAAAGGGCTGGTATTGATTCTTTGCGCAGCACTGCAAAACGCTTCCCGGTTTTTGGATTCTTTAATGATACCCTGTTTTTTATATATAGCCGGCTGGGTAGTTTTTCTGCTGCTGAAAGGGCCGAAGCTATTTCCAGGAGAATACATGCACTGGAAAGTAAGCCTTTTTTCAGGCCGGATTCACTGTATGTTGTCAGCGCTGAATCTACAACCGACCTGGCTTACAAAGATGAAATCATAATGAGCATATCGGAGGAGGATGCCATATGGAGCAATAGCAGCAGGCAGGATCTGGCCGTTGCCTACAAAAAAATAATTGGGGAGGCCATTACAACATATAAAGGAGAAACGAGTTGGATAACCATGCTGAAGCATATAGGGCTGGCCTTGCTCATTGTGCTGGTACTTGTTTTTTTAATCAGGTATATAACCAGGATTTTCCGATGGATAAAAATAAAGATCAGGCGGCAGGAAGGAAAAAGACTAAAAGCGTTAAGGTTTAAGAATTACACGCTTTTTGATGAAAAGCATCTTTCCCGTTTTTTATCAAATGTGATTACTGTAGTAAAATGGATATTTATTCTTCTTTTTATTTATATCAGCCTGCCACTGATTTTTGGTCTTTTTCCGTGGACACAGCCATATACCGAAACCCTTATCGGTTATATCATTAATCCCTTAAAGAGCATCTTTAGTAAATTATGGCATTTCCTGCCCAATCTTATTACTATCCTGGTAATTGTATTCCTGTTTCGATATATTCTCAGGGGACTGCATTACCTTAAAAAGGAAATTGAATCGGGGGCCCTTACTATTCAAGGATTTTATGCAGACTGGGCAAATCCTACTTACCAGATTGTAAGGGTATTGGTTTTTGCATTTATGATCGTGGTTATTTTCCCTTATCTGCCGGGTAGTGAGTCGCCGGTCTTTAGAGGCGTATCCGTATTCCTGGGCTTTTTGTTTACGTTTGGCTCTGCTGGCTCTTTGTCAAATATTATTGCCGGCCTGGTGCTTACCTATATGCGGCTTTTTAAAATAGGTGACCGGGTAAAAATTGGTGAGATAACAGGAGATGTTATAGAAAAATCCATGTTGGTAACAAGGTTACGTACAATCAAAAATGAAATTATCAGCATTCCAAATTCTACGGTAATGAGCAGCCATACTACCAACTATAGCAGTGATGCACCGGTAAATGGGTTGGTCATTCATACCACTGTAACAATAGGATATGATGTACCCTGGAAGGATATGCACCAGGCGCTTATAGATGCAGCATTAAGAACAGAACACATATTAAAGGAACCCATACCTTTTGTTTTGCAAACCAGCCTGGATGATTTTTATGTTTCCTATCAATGTAACGCATATACGAAAGAGCCCAACAGGCAGGCGGTAATTTATTCTAACCTTCACCAGCATATACAGGATGTTTGTAATGAAAGGGGTATTGAAATCATGTCTCCACATTACCGTGCTTCAAGGGATGGGAATAAGACAACGATACCGGAAGATTATTTACCCAAAGATTACCAACAGCCGGGTTTCAACATACAATTAAAAAAAGAAGACTGATCCGGTATTGCAGTTTTCCTTTTTCCCAACTTGTTCATAGCTTACCTTTATTGGAGGTAGCTGGTTATTTTTATTAACCCGAAAATACCAGGGGGCCTTTCTAAATTTATTACCAATGGATTCCGGACTTAGCATATTGATAGTAGAAGACGAGCAAAAGATTGCAGCCTCACTGCAGCAGGGCCTGGAAGAATCTGGTTATGAAGTATTGCTTGCCTATGATGGGTTAATAGCTGAAAAAATATTCAACGGCCGGGATTTTGATCTTATCATGCTGGATATTAACCTGCCCGGTATAGATGGCCTTGAATTATGCAGGCGCATCAGGCAAAAAAATAAATCAGTGCCTATATTGATGCTCACAACATTTGGTTCAGTACCAGACAAGGTGGAAGGCTTTAATGCGGGTGCTGATGATTACCTGCTAAAACCTTTCTCTTTTGATGAACTGCTGGTAAGAACAAGTGCCTTATTGCGCCGGTCAGGAAATGCACAGGTTCCTGTAGGAAATATTTTAAAGATTGCTGATCTGGAAATGAATCTTTATACAAAACAGGTATCCCGCTCCGGCACTGCTATTACCCTTACTGCAAAAGAATTCCAGTTGCTGGAATTTTTAATCAGGAACAAGAACAGGGTAATGAGCCGTGCAGATATTGGCGAACATGTATGGAATATAGATTTTGACACAAACACAAATACTATAGATGTTTATATCAATTACCTGAGAAAAAAAATTGATAAAAAGTTTTCGCCTAAACTGATACATACACAAGTTGGGTTTGGATACATCATAAAAGAAATACATTAATGAAAATAAAGTATAAGATAACACTTGCTTTTACGTTGCTCACTGCAATGGTATTGGCATTGTTATGTTTTATTACTTATTTTAATACAGCCTCGCAACATAAGGAAGATTTTACAAAGCGACTCCGTAACCGTGCCATGACAGTCAGCTCAATCTTTAGCCATCTGCCCTTAAACGATTTCAGCATGCTGTATAGAATGGACAGCGCCACTACTAATTTACTTACCTCGGAGAATGTAAGTATTTACAATAAACAAAATGAACGGATATATCGTTTTGCAAAAAATTATGGTGATACCCTCAACATCAGTGATGCATTTATTGAGAAGGCCAGGGCTAATGGTAAAGCAACGGGAAATGAAAATGGCAGAAGCATTGTGGCTGTTTATTTTCCCATTGAAGCATCTCCCATTGTCATTCTTGTATCTGCATATGATAAAAACGGGGCGCAAAATCTTAAAGAGTTGAAACGCAATTTAATGATCGGTTTTTTCTCCGGCGTTATCATTGCCTTTATAGTTGGGTGGATGTTTAGTAAGCGCATGTTGCAACCCATTACGAGAATCAGCAGGATAGTAAATAATATTTCGGCCACAAATATTGAACACCGGCTTGCCACCGGTACGGCAAAAGATGAATGGTACCAGTTAACCAGTACTTTTAATGATCTGCTGGCAAGGCTGCAACAATCTTTTGAAATACAGGGACGATTCATAGCAAATGCCTCCCATGAATTATCAACACCTTTAACATCCATTAGCAACCAGATAGATGTGGTATTAAGAAAAGAAAGGGGTAATGAGGATTATTTAAAAGTATTAAGATCAGTAAAAAGCGATGTGGAGCAGATGATGGATCTTACCCAGCAACTGCTGAATATTGCCCGTACATCCCGCGGCGGAGCCATACAACCAGAGCCTGTTCGCATTGACGAATTATTGATGGAGTTGCCGGCACGGGTAAAAAAAATAAATCCACTTTACATCGTCAATGTTTTTTTTGATGAACTACCCGATGATGAAAAATTATTTACCGTAAACGGCAGTTTTGAATTGCTGTTTTCTGCTTTTAAAAATATCGCTGAAAATGGCTGCAAATATTCACCTGGAAATCTATCCAATATTTCTTTGTCTTTTATTGCAGACAGGGTCATTATTATTTTTACCAATAAGTCGGAGATCCGTGAAGCCAGTGAAATTGAAAATATTTTTCAACCATTCCAGCGGGGTGCCAATGCGTTGCACCTGAAAGGCTATGGCCTTGGCCTTTCACTTACCCGGCGCATTATTTTATTGCATAAAGGAGAAATAAAGGCAGAACTCACTGAGAGCGGAGATGTCATGATCTCCATCATCCTTCCATCATCATTCCGCAAATTCTAATCTGATTTTAATCTTAAACTTAAGGGCTATTAATGTCCGTGGCTTATATTAGGTCAAACGATCAATTATGTTGATTGCCAATATTCCTGAAAATTCATTTCACTCACGAACAATAAAACAATTTTATGACCACAGCAATTTTAGATGATAAACAAACCCGGAACCTGATTAAAGTCAGGTTGCTGGTTAATGACGATTATGATGACATAAGGCAGATGCAACTGGCCGCATTCCCCGAGATGAAGCCCTGGTCGGCAGAGCAATGGGAAAAAGTAACCATTGTATTCCCGGAAGGACAGATTGGAATAGAGGTTGGTGGAAAACTTGCTGCGTCCTCCTGTGCCATGTTGCTACACTTTGATGAGTTTGGCGGCAAGCATAGCTGGGCTGAAATAACTGGTAAGGGTACACTGTCAACACATGATACCGAAGGGGATACCTTGTATGGTATTGAAATAATGGTGTACCCTGAATACCAGGGTATGCGGCTGGCCAGGAGAATATATGATGAACGTAAAAAGCTGGCGGTAACCCTGAACCTGAAAAGAATTGTTGTGGGCGGCCGCTTACCAAATTATCATTTACACAGCAACAATTTATCTGTAAAAGAATATGTAAAGGAAGTAACGGACAAAAAGAAATCTGATCCGGTATTTACAACACAATTGGCCAATGGCTTTAAATTAAAAAGGATCATAAAGGATTACCTGCCCAGCGATACTGAAAGTTGTGGGTATGCCACTTTTATGGAATGGGTAAATCTTGATTATGAGGCGCCTGATTTTACAATTCCAGAAGTTTCAAATTATGTACGGGTA
>JBDSYV010000153.1:0-5994 GCA_040110925.1 Ferruginibacter sp.
CCTGCGGCATCCAGCTCTTTTCTTGGCAACAACATTTTAGCTTTTATGCGCATCAATGTGCTGATGAAAAGAATAAACTCGCTACTTAACTCAATATTTATTTGTTCTGCATTATGAATAAAAACCAAAAATTCGTTCGTGATTTTGGTAATGGGAATGTTATATATATCCAGTTCATCCCTTTCTATAAAAAACAGCAGCAGGTCAAATGGTCCTTCAAACTGGTCGAGCTTTATCTGGTAGGTTGCAGTAGTTGCCAAGGTAAATTCAGTTTTATATCAAAGCATATTATTTACGCCTGCACAAAACTATTTAATTGTAAGCATGGATAAACCTGCCTTCCACGCATCAGGACAGTTTGTGGATAACTGTTCCATTCCTGTTTAATATTAAAATATTTCTGTATTGAAATTAGTTTTCTACAGTTTTTTTCTTTTTTTCAAAAGTATAAGTAAAGCCAATACCCATCAGTTGTAAAAACTGTGGAGCCGGTCCCTTGTTTGGGTCTACATTCTGCGTGTTATCATCATAGATCATATCTATATTGATACTAAAATTTATATACTTCGATATTTTGGCAGTGAGCACATTGGTCCAGAAAACATCAATATTTTGCGGATTGCTTTTATAATTAGAAAACAGGTCAAGTTTTGATTTGAACTGACTGGTTTTACCAAGTTTGGTATTTAGCGTAGCTGAACTAAATGCACCAAGTTCCTGCCTGCTGTTTTTGCCTGGTGGAACTGCATAGAATGGCGCCAGTTTATCATCGCCTACTATTACCCACCTTGCCGTTAATGGCGACACAAATAAAGAAAAGATATCACTGGGTTTATAATCCAAACCTACAGCGCCAAGCAGGTAAGCCGGTGTAAATGTTTTTGAAGTAAGCGTTGCTGAATCTTCTCCATTCAATCCTTTGCTAAATTTATACCCATTTGCAAACTGGCTTCGAAGATTTATTAAAGCGGCAAGATTTACATGTGTTGAAATGGCATGGCCATATTTTGTAGTTAACTCCAGGCGGTCGCTTGATTTCCGGTTTCCCAGGCTGCTGGTATTTACGAGCCCGTAAGCAAGGTCCAGCGTATTGTCCCATGATTGTTTGCCTTGCTTGTACATGGCAAATAAACTGGTATAAGCATTTAAGGAAAAAGAAAATTTTTCACCGCCTGCGCTCCAGTTGCTAAGGCTGCCCTGGTTAATATTCAGGCTAAACTGGCCACCTTTTTTCCATGGACCGGCCAGGCTGTCTTCTGCATTTTGTGTACTTAACTTTTTACCGGCTTCTTCTTTTAATTTTTTTACAGTAACATCCTGCGCCTGCACCATAAAACAAAAGCTGCAAAATATTAAAAGGGAAAACTGCTTTTTCATACCAGCAAATTTAACCAAATTAAAAAGGCTACCAGGAGCAGCCTTTTTAATTTTAGAACCCGGTTATTGTTATTTTCTTCTCAGTTCATCCCGGATCTCTGCCAGCAAAACATCGGTGCTGGAAGGTGCTGAAGGCGCAGCTTCTTCTTTCTTTTTGAATTTGGTTATTGCTTTTATGATCAAAAACATGACAAAGGCAACCAGGATAAAATCAATACATGCGGTTAGAAATTCACCATATTTTAATAAAACAGCTTCTGTAACTGTTTCCCCTGCAGCATTTATTTCTGCTGGCTTAAGGGTACAGGATAATTTTGAAAGATCTTTACCCCCGATAAGCCCAATCAGGGGTGCAACAATACCTCCTGTAAGTGCAGTAACTACCTTACCAAAAGCAGCGCCCATAACAAATGCAACTGCAATATCCACAAGGTTTCCTTTTACAGCAAAATCTCTGAATTCTTTAATAAATCCCATAATGATTGTTTTTTAAGTGAAGCAATTAGTAGAACCTAATATTACAAAAATGTTAGAGACGGTACAAATTATAATAAAAATAAAACCGTCCTTTGCCGTTTTTATAAAAATGTTTTCATATAAATTTATTAGCTGGTTCATTTTCATTGCTCTTTGTTTTATCTGGGGTAGCAGTTTTATATTGATGAAAGAAGGAATGCAAAGCCTTTCTGCTTACCAGGTGGCATCTATCAGGATAATTTCTTCGGGGTTATTCCTGCTCCCTGTTGCTATTAAAAATATCCGGAACCTGCCGGGTATAAAAATAGCAACACTTTTCTTGTCCGGTGTACTTGGCAGTCTTTTACCCGCATATTTATTTTGTATTGCAGAGCAGGAAATAGACAGCGCTCTTGCAGGTACATTAAATTCACTTACACCCATCTTTGTTATCTTGATAGGGGTAATGTTTTTTCAACAGAAAGTAGCGTTACAGAAGATAATGGGCATTGCGCTTGCTTTTACAGGCAGCATGCTATTGTTTTTTCTTCAGCCCAATGAAAGTTATAATGGCAATATCTTATATGTTATGTATGTGGTAGCTGCTACCATTATGTATGGTATTAATGTAAACCTGGTACACAGGTATCTAAATCATCTTCCTTCCGTAACTATTGCCGCCATTGCATTTTCACTTAATGCAATACCGGCAATTTTCATCCTTTTCTTTACGGGGTTCTTTTCTTTGAATTTTGCAGATAAAGGCATCCTTATTTCTACAGGATTTTCTATCGTATTAGGCGTTTTTGGTACTGCAGTGGCTTCTATTCTTTTTTATGTGTTAATAAAAAGGGCAGGTATAATATTTTCATCCATGGTTACCTATGGCATTCCGGCAGTAGCCATTATGTGGGGTTTGTTTTATGGAGAAAAAGTAGGCATTGTACAGGTGCTTTGCCTATGCATTATCCTTGCAGGAGTTTTTGTTGCTAACTATGAACGGAGAAATATTTTAATTAAAAATTAAACGCTTTTTTACTCCAGGGTAATTATCAAAGAATATAATCTCTTTTTTAACGGAGTTTATTAATGCTTTATTGCCCAGTATCTCTTTCCCTTTGTTATTATAAAAATTTAACAGGAGTGTATCATTATTACGGGTGTATTTTCCCGGATACCTGCTGTTTTTCACACTGTCAAATAGCTGACGGTAAAATTCAAAATAACCGTTTTCCCTTAGCTCAAAATAAAAATCATTCATATCTGCTACGGCTTTGTACCGTTGCACCACAGCCGAGGCTTCAAAGGCAGCCTTGTCTTTGCTAAACTTAAGATTAGGGGAGCAGGAAAAAATAATACCTGATAAAAATGTAATTTGGATAAACTTCATTAGTTTAATTTATATTCTTTGATTAATTCATTGGTTGGTATACGAAGCAATTTACTAAACTTGCGGATCATAGTAAGCGATAAGGGCTGCTTGTAATTAAGCACTTTACTTACAGTTCCTTTGTCCCCGTATTCTTTTGCAAGGTCAGATGATTTATACCCAAAGTCTTCCATTCTTATTTTGATAAATTCAATCGGGTCAACATCCAGCAACTCCCATTTACTTTCTTCATATTGAGCAATCAATAAAGACAATAACATCTTTTCTTTATATAATGCTGTGCCTTTTTTTTCATTAATAATTTCATCAAAACGTTGCAGAGCGTTTTTATAATCTTTTTCGGTTTCAATAATAAACCATTGTGTCTGGCTCATAATAAAAAGTATTTATGGTTTCATTGCTACAGTCACGGGGTCTATGTTATCATATTCTTTGTGTGTGCCGATGAACCTGATTATTACAATTTCATCTTTATAAAGTATCTCAGCAATAAGCTGGTATCTGTTGTGTGTTATTTTAAATCTTGCCCGGTTACCTTTAATTGCTTTAGCATTTGGAAAATCGGATAAAACCTGCTGTTTACTTTCCCATTTAGCCTCATTAACTATCTTACGCCAGGTACTAATGCTCTTTTGAGAATCGGAATGTTTTTTAGCAAAGTTTTGTAAGATTAATATATTGAGGACCTGCATTCGTCTTTTTATTTATTTTTTCATATTTAAAAAACGAGTTTTTATTCGGGTCGTGCCCCCGAGTTATCGTACAAAATAACTGAATGATACTGTACTTAAATTAAAGCAGATTCAGTCGGCGTAAAAAGATTCAGTAAAGATAGTATAAGTTGGCAAATTGCCAACTTCTTTAATTGACCTTTTTTAAAAAAGGATTTGCTAATAGCTCAGGTAAAAGCTGAATATCGGTATGCCGTACAAGTGTGCGACGCAACAATGACGACCATTGCTGAGGGTTTTGCCGGGACAAAAAAAACCTTTGTTCTAAGTTTTTAATTAAACCCACAGGCCTTACCTTTGCGCCCTGAAATATATATCTCATATACTATAAATACTTCTTATGGCCAATACCGGTAAAGTAAAATCCATCATCGGCGCCGTTGTGGATGTGCAATTTGACAACGATTCTAAGCTTCCTGAAATTTTAAATGCCCTTGAGCTAACCCGTACCACGGGTGAAAAACTTGTACTTGAAGTACAACAGCACCTTGGTGAAGACAGTGTGCGTACCATTGCGATGGACGGAACGGAAGGCCTTGTGCGTGGCACAGAGGTAAGGGATACCGGTAAACCTATTGCGATGCCAATTGGTGAAGGCATTAAAGGCCGCCTTTTTAATGTAACAGGTGATGCTATTGATGGACTGCCACAGGTGAGCAAAGTAAATGGCCGCCCTATACATGCCAAGCCGCCATTATTTGAAAACCTGAGTACAGCAAACGAAATTTTATATACAGGTATCAAAGTAATTGACCTGATTGAGCCTTATGCAAAAGGTGGTAAAATTGGTTTGTTTGGTGGTGCTGGTGTGGGAAAGACTGTATTGATACAGGAATTGATTAATAATATAGCAAAAGCCTATAGCGGACTTTCCGTTTTTGCTGGTGTGGGAGAGCGTACACGTGAGGGTAATGACCTGATGCGTGAGATGATTGAAGCAGGCATCATGAATTATGGTGAAAAATTTAAGCATAGCATGGAAGAAGGCGGATGGGATTTAAGTGCTGTGGATATGGAAGGCCTGAAAGATTCAAAAGCAACATTTGTATTTGGTCAAATGAATGAACCACCGGGAGCAAGGGCTCGTGTGGCACTTAGCGGACTGACTATTGCCGAATACTATCGTGATGGTGAAGGTGAAGGACAAGGAAAAGATATTTTGTTTTTCGTAGATAATATCTTCCGTTTTACACAGGCAGGTTCTGAGGTATCGGCTTTGTTAGGCCGTATGCCATCAGCGGTGGGTTATCAACCAACACTTGCAACAGAGATGGGATTGATGCAGGAGCGTATTACTTCTACAAAAAATGGTTCAATCACTTCTGTACAGGCGGTATATGTACCTGCGGATGATCTTACTGATCCGGCCCCGGCAACAACATTTGCTCACCTGGATGCTACTACAGTATTGAGTCGTAAGATCGCCGATCTGGGTATCTACCCTGCGGTAGATCCTTTGGATAGTACTTCACGTATCCTTACTCCATTGATCGTTGGCGATTTACATTATGATACAGCAAACCGGGTAAAATTAATTTTACAGCGTTATAAAGAATTACAGGATATCATCGCCATCCTTGGACTGGATGAATTAAGTGATGAAGATAAACTGGTTGTATCACGTGCACGTAAAGTACAGCGTTTCTTAAGTCAGCCTTTCTTTGTGGCTGAGCAGTTTACCGGTTTAAAAGGTGTGTTGGTTTCTATCGAAGATACTATCCGTGGTTTCAATTCAATTATGGATGGCGAGGTTGATGAGTATCCTGAAGCAGCATTCAACCTGGTAGGTACTTTGGAAGATGCGATTGAAAAAGGTAAAAAGCTGATGGAAGCAGCGAAAGTATAATTTGGAAATTTGAAGATTTGGTGATGTATTGATGAATACAATTATTGCCAAATCAACTAATCTTCCAATTATCAAATTATCAAAGTGTATTTATGACTTTAGAAATATTAACACCCGAACAAAAAATTTTCAGCGGCGATGTGTACGGCGTACAGTTACCGGGCATTGCAGGTTTGTTTGAAGTATTTGACAGG
>JBDSYV010000154.1:0-13177 GCA_040110925.1 Ferruginibacter sp.
AAGGGTAGGAGCGATATCGGTCATATATACTTCCCGGTAAGTTTTGCCAGGATTAATATTCCAACCAAAAAAGATCAGCGGTATATGTGTATCGTAAGGTTGCCAGGTACCATGTTCTGTTCCTGCCCAATCCACATCATGATACTGTGGCTTTAAAATAAACTGTACCTCACCACTACGGCTTCGGAAATATCCTTTTGCAAACATTTCCTTTAATCTTGATGGCATTACCAGTTTATCAAATTCTGCATAATCAAACGCTTGTTCCACTTCTGGTTTTGATAAAAGGAACTCAATAAGGGAAGCTTTTATCCCCTGCTTATTTAATTTTAAGGAATCAATTTTAGCATAATTCAGGTAAACCTGGTATTCAAAAATATTTATTACAATACTATCCTGCCCGAATTGTTTTTTTAGTAAATCATTCATTTCAGGAATCATCCATTTTGCTTTCAGGTTTCCGCCTGGTAATTTATTTTCCTGCATAAAACCGGGAGTATTGGGGGCTCCATGATCCGCCGTTAAGAACAAAACATAATTGCCTTTTCCTATTTCTGCATCAAGCATATTTAAAAATTTTTCAATTTCTATATCCAGTCTTAAATAAGTATCTTCTACTTCTAATGAATTAGGACCAAAGCGGTGTGAAATATAATCGGGTGCAGATAAACTTACAGCAAGGATATCTGTTTCGCCATTTTTACCTAATCGCTCATTTTTAATTAATGTTGTTGCAAAATCAAGTGTAAGGTTATTGCCAAAGGGATTTATTCTAAATGCATAATAGCTTTTACCTATCAGGCTTTTATAACTATGTGGAAATGTACGGGTCTTTTCCTGAGGCAATGTTTTTTCATATTGTTTATCGTCAGAAGTGCTTTGGATGTATGACGACTCAGGGTATAAAAGGTTCCAGTCTTTTTCCATGAACTTATCTGTAAAATGATTATTATTAAAATCAGTCACCCATTTTGGCAATGACTGCATATAATAAGTACTGGTGATCCAATTCCCACTTACATCCTCAAACCAATAAGCGGCATTACCACTTTGCCCTGCCGGGAAAATGCCGCCACGGTCTTTCATAGCCAGACCAAAAGTCCTGCTTCTGAAATTTGTTGCTATCCGTAATTCATCTGAAACTGTTGTTACAAGTAAATTTTTGGGACTCATCTTTCCCTCCTTGCTATTACTGCCAACAGTATTTACAGAATCATCCTGTGTACAATACATTCGTTTTCCCGTTTTGTTTTCAATCCAGTCATTGCCTACTATGCCATGGATGGCAGGAACAGATCCTGTATAAATGCAGGTATGTCCGGACGCTGTAACCGTAGGTACATAAGGAACAAATGTATTTTCAAAAGAATAGCCTTGCTTCATTAAGCGCCTGAAACCCCCTTTGCCGTACCTGCTATAATACCTGTATAAATAATCCCAGCGCATCTGGTCCACCACGAGGCCTATAACCAATTTTGGTCGGCTAATTTTATCGGTAGTTTGGGTAGGAATGGGTTTAGACTGTGCCTGAATATTACCAATAAATAATATAGAAATAAATGCTATGAATAAAATTTTTGGGGACATTCAGAGATGATTTAGGCAAAGATAGGGTTGGCTGATTAATAGCTGATAGAAGTCATATTACCAGATGATTAATTGTTTGGAAGCAATGCTTTATTTTTGCGCCTTTATATACCTATTACTTTATTTACATAATTATGGACGTATTTGAAAAGTTAGTAAAAGATGGCGGCCCAATTGGCCAGCACATGGATAGGGCTCATGGCTATTTTACGTTTCCAAAACTGGAAGGCGAACTTGGGCCACGCATGCAGTTTCGGGGTCAGGAAATGATTGTATGGAGCCTGAACAATTACCTTGGTCTTGTAAACCATCCCGATGTGCGGAAAGCTGATGCAGAAGCGGCAACAAAATATGGTATGGGAAACCCAATGGGGGCACGTATGATGAGTGGCAATACTGCCATGCATGAAGATTTGGAAAAAGTCATCAGCAAATTTGTAAGCCGTGAGGATACTATGCTGCTGAATTTTGGTTACCAGGGCATCATGAGCTGCATAGATGCACTTGTAAACCGCAGGGATGTGATTGTGTATGATGCCGAAGCTCACGCATGTATTGTGGATGGTGTTCGGCTGCATATGGGCCATCGATACGCCTTCAAGCATAATGATATTGAAGATTGTGAAAAACAATTACAGCGGGCAGTTGAACTGGCTGAGAAAAGCGGGGGAGGAATTTTATTAATTACAGAAGGCGTGTTTGGTATGGATGGAGAGCAGGGTATCCTGAAAGAAATTGTTGCGCTGAAAGAAAAATATGAATTCAGGATTTTAATAGATGATGCACATGGTTTTGGTTACATGGGCCCAACGGGTGCCGGGGCCGATGAAGCCCAGGGTTGCCAGGATGGAATTGACTTATACTTCAGCACCTTTGTAAAAAGCATGGGTAGCATTGGTGCTTTCATCAGTGGTCCTAAAAATGTTTTGAAATATTTACGGTACAATACCCGTTCACAAATATTTGCAAAGAGCCTTCCATTAATGATTGTAGAAGGCATGCTGAAAAGAATGGAGATGGTATTAAGCATGCCGGAGCTAAGAGAAAAATTATGGCATAATGTAAAGCGCCTCCAGGCGGGGCTGCAGGAAAGAGGTTTTGATATTGGACATACCAATAGCCCGGTAACACCAATTTATATGAAAGGCGATGTGCCTGAGGCCACACAAATGGTGATGGACCTACGGGAGAATTATCATATCTTTTGTAGTATAGTTGTGTACCCGGTTATTCCAAAAGGTGATATCATTTACCGGCTTATTCCTACTGCCGCACATAGTGATGAAGACATAGACCTTACATTAAAAGCATTTGAAGAAACTAAGAAAAAATTAGATGCCGGCCAATATAAAGCAGCAGATATTCCAGACATGGCGGAAGTGAGTTAGAATATTAAATAAATTAAAAATTGAAATCCCGTTGTTTTGCAGTGGGATTTTTTTTACCTGTTATATTTTATTTTGTAATTGATTTTATCCTTTTTTGAAATTAGCTGTATTACCTGTTGTTGTATCTATCAATGGCTGGGCATTTGTAGATTTATTAATGACTGAAGTAATGCTGGAAATTACCCCGGCTATATCAGATAGATCTGCAGGCACAATCATAGAATTATTGGTCTTGGCTAATTTACCAAATTCTGTAAGATATTGTTCTGCTATGCGAAGGTTTACGGCATTCATTCCACCTTCTTCATTTATTGACCGGGCTATTTCTCTTATACCTTTTGCAGTGGCTACGGCAACAAGTTCAATTTCTGCAGCCTTACCGGTAGCTTCATTTATTTTCCTTTGCTTTTCACCTTCTGAGCGGGCAATTGTTTCCTGCTTATCACCCTCGGCCCTGTTAATCTTTGCTTGTTTATCACCTTCCGATTCAGCAATTTGCGCTCTTTTCTCCCGCTCTGCACGCATTTGTTTTTCCATTGCATCTTTAATGCTTTGTGGCGGCGAAATGTTTTTAACTTCATAACGGGAAACTTTAATTCCCCATGGACCGCTGGCTTTATCAACTGCTTCCACAATGCTGCCATTTACAGTTTCTCTTTCTTCAAAAGTTTTATCCAGTTCCATTTTACCAATAATGCTTCGCATAGTAGTTTGTGAAATCTGCACCACGGCAAATTTGTAATTGTCTATACCGTATGAAGCTTTTTGAGGGTCTATAACCTGCAGGTATAAAATACCATCAACTTCCACGGCTATATTATCACGGGTAATACAAATCTGCGATGCTACGTCAATGGCCTGCTCTTTCAGGTTTTGCTTGTATGCAATCTTATCAATAAAGGGGATAAGAATATGAAATCCTGCCTCTAAAGAACGGCTGTATTTGCCTAACCTTTCTATAATAAAAACTGAGCGTTGTGGCACCACTTTGAAGGTGGAAAGAAAGGCTATCAATAAAAAAAGTATAAGAATAACCAGGATAATTGTAGAGGATGTCATATTGTTTTGGTTGATTTTACAAATAATAAAATACTGTCATTGCCGGTAATAATTACATTTTCCCCCGCTTCTATAATTTCTTCAGATGCTGCATCCCAGCTCGTTCCCTTAAAATCCACTTTACCATTCTTACCTGGGCCAATATAAGTTTGTGCAATAGCTGGCTTGCCTAGTAGCTCGTCTTCAAGAATTTCTGTTGAGGGTTTTCCTGACCAGAGAATTCTCTTAACCCAATTGCGAAACAGAAGGATGGTTACAATAGAACATGCCAGGAAAATAATGAGTTGGCTGTTAATTGAAATATCAAAGAAAAGACAAAGAATAGCTACAATCCAGGCACCCACAGCAAAGAAGAAAAGGATAAGTCCCGGCACCACAAATTCGAGTAGTAAGAATGCAAATCCAAGAAGAAACCAGATAACCGCAGCGTTTTGAAAAATTTCCATATCCATTTTGAAAGTTGATTCTTTCAAAGGTAATCTTTATTTAATAGCACATAAAAATGCATAGGCGGGAAGGCGTCATACTGTTTTTACAATAGGTTCCAGTAATATTAAAGAGTGAATGCTAGTGTTTAAATCAAAAGATTACCATGCCTTTGAATAATTCCCATTCAACATTTTAATAAAATACAAATGTTTGTTTTCAAAATAGTCAGGAATAGTTGCTGAAGTTAAAAGGCCCACAGGTTTAAAATTATAATCTGTGAAAACCTTATTTTGAAAATCGTTTAGGTGGCTTATAAAATCATTAGGATAGCGGGTGAGTAATCTTGCAAATAAATAAACAGATTCAAATCCTTTATAACTCATATCAGAAGGATTGCCCTTGTATTTTTTTATATATACATTCTGAATCATTTTGCTGTAGGAATCCCATTTGTAATTGTAATAAGGGGATGTGTAATAAATAGGAAAATCTGTGAAGGCATTTTTCTTGATCAGGCTGCTGAACCCATCCCAGTTTGGCATTCCTACCAGGGTTATCCGGTAAGTTTTATCCAAAGCATAAGCAGTAGTAGCTAACTTAAATGCAAATGCTTCACTAAGGCTGCCTCCAACAATTATAGTATTGCGGTTGCTATCAAGCTTTTGTTTTATAATGCTGAAATCTTGATTAACATTAATGGTTTCGATTTTCAGTAATGGCTTGCCATCAGGAGTATTCATTTTAGTAAAGTATTCATGTATCCGATCTTCCTGCGAACCGGGTTTGCGAACGAGAAGAATTTTATCAGTACCATGATTTTGCAAGAGGAAACTATAGATGGCTTCGCAATGTGCTTTAAGTGTTGAGTTTACAATTATTAAAAAAGGATTTTCTGTAACACCTGCATCATTAGGATAAGTGGCAGAAACAAATGGAATGTTTTTTCTTTTTGAATGTGCTGCCAACTCCTGTACTTCTTCATCTTTTACTGAACCAATAATAAGATGAAAACTATCCAGTTTACCCGTCGCAATTAATGAAGAGATATTGGCAACAACAGCTTTGGAATCGAATACCTGCGCCGAAATATTTCCATTTACCAGGGGCAAGCTATCCAAAGCAATCATCGCACCTTGTACAAAATCAAGGCCCGGCATTATAAATTTTGGAAACTTTTTACCATACTTATAATTCTCTTGCTCAAAAACTGAATCAAGGTAAAGTGGTGCAAAAATAGCAACCCTGTATGTAGGCAAACTGGAAGTAGTTGTTACATTAGTTTGTGCCTGTGGTTTTAGGAAAAAACCTAAAGCAACTATTAAAAAGTAAAATTTAAATAAAGATGTTTTCATTACTCCGTTTTCATTTATTCCCATTCAATTGTTGCGGGTGGTTTGCTGCTAATATCATAAACTACCCTGTTTACACCCTGAACATTATTTATGATTTCATTGGATACATATGCTAAAAAATTATAAGGCAAATGTGCCCAATCTGCTGTCATTCCATCTACAGAAGTAACAGCTCTTAATGCGATCGTAAATTCATAAGTTCTTTCATCACCCATAACACCCACACTTTTTACAGGGAGTAAAATTGCCCCTGCCTGCCACACTGTATTATACAAATCATATTTTTTTAATGCATCAATGTAAATCAAATCTGCCTCTTGCAATAACCGTACCTTTTCCTCGGTAACCTCTCCAAGAATACGGATACCAAGTCCTGGACCCGGAAATGGGTGCCTGTTAAGCATTTTTGAAGGGATGCCCAATTCTGCGCCTATTTTTCTTACTTCGTCTTTAAACAAAAAACGTAAGGGTTCTACCAGTTTCAAATTCATTTTTTCGGGCAGGCCACCCACATTGTGATGCGATTTAATGGTAGCACTAGGCCCATGCACAGAAACAGATTCAATTACATCTGGATAAATAGTACCCTGTCCCAGGAATTGAATACCGCTGATATTATGAGCTTCCTGGTCAAATACATCTATAAAGCAACCACCGATTGCTTTTCTTTTTTCTTCAGGTAAGGTTTTGCCTGCAAGTTTTGTATAAAAATGTTCACGGGCATTTACACCCTTTACATTCAGGCCAAGTTGTTTGTAAATATGCAATACCTCTTCAAATTCGCCTTTCCGCAACACCCCATTATCAACAAAAATTCCATACAGGTTTTCTCCTATGGCTTTGTGGATTAATGTAGCAGCTACTGTGCTATCTACGCCCCCACTAAGGCCCATTACTACTTTACTATTTCCTAATTGTTTTTTTAATGCATCTACTGTTTCGGTAATATAATGTGCAGGTGTCCAGTCCTGGATACAGCCGCAAATGGCAGTTAAAAAATTAAAAATTATTTTTTTTCCTTCTGTTGAATGATAAACTTCGGGATGAAACTGCAGGCCATAAATTTTATTAGCTTCAGCAGTTTCATTTCTAAATGCTGCAATGGGAATGCTTTCCGTACTGGCCAGCACTTCATAACCTAAAGGTAATTTCTGAATACTATCGCTATGGCTCATCCACACCTGTGATTCATCCGGCATTCCTTCAAATATCACATCAGTTTTCAGCACATTTAGCATTGCCCTGCCATATTCCCGTTTATTACTTTTTGATACCAACCCGCCATACATTTTTGCAGTGAGCTGTGCGCCATAACATATGCCAAGCACAGGAACTTTTGTTGCCATTTCTCTTACATTCACTATAGGTGCATCTGCTTCATTAACCGAGCATGGAGAGCCGGAAAGAATAATTCCTTTAAGATACTCATCATAGATTATTTCATTATGAAAGGGTATAATTTCACAAAATACATTTGCTTCTCTCACCGCACGGGCAATGAGCTGTGTATATTGAGATCCAAAATCAAGTATGAGTATTTTTTCCTTCATAAGAGCGAAGGTAAAATAAATTTCATGTGGCCTGTTCGTAAAAAAGATTTGATGGATTGATATAATGTTTAATATTTGTAGCTCAATTAATTTTTGGATAATGAAAAAGTATCTTTTATTAATGCCGGTTATTGCTTTGTTTGTATCCTGCAATTTTACTTCTGGTAGCGGCAAAATCGTTTCTGAAAAAAGAAACGTGGCTTCTTTTCATGGTGTATCTGCCAGCCAGGGGTTTAATGTGGAAATAAGGATAGGCCAGGTGCAGGAAGTAGTCATTGAGGCAGATGATAATCTTATGGGTCAGGTTAAAACGATAGTTAAGGGAGGTATTTTAAAAATTAGCCTTGATGAACATAATGTAAACAATGCTCACCTGAAAGCATTTGTTATGGCTACATCAATTAATAGTTTAGAAACTTCATCAGCTGCCTCTATTATTTGTAAAGACGAATTGAATGTGAATGGAGAAATGCAGTTAAATGCGAGTAGTGCCAGTAAGATAACGGTGCTGTTAAATGCACCAACAGTTAATGCCGAATCAAGCAGTGGCAGTGACATAAAACTAAGCGGACATACAAAGAATTTTGATGCGGAATCATCAAGCGGGGCTACAATAAATGCATATGATTTGTTGAGCGAAAATACCAAAGCATCCGGCAGCAGCGGCGCCAACCTGAAAGTTCACGCTAGTGTAAGCCTCGATGCGTCTGCAAGCAGTGGAGCTAATATTAAATATCGTGGCGGAGCAAATGTTTCAAAATCGGTAAGTAGTGGTGGGGGAGTGAGTAAAGAATAAAAACTCCGGTTTATCTTACAAAGTTCATATTAGAAGCAACCTGTCATTAAATAAAGGCTGCTACTTATTTTCTACCAGCTTTTATGATTTTCTAAATATCAATAAACGCTTGTTGGGCATCCTGTTTTATTCTTTCTTGAATTTCCTTTGCCTGAACCATTACCCAGCAAATAGCTTATTTTAATTCCTGCTACGTAATACAAATCCTTCTTAGCCGGGTTGCCTCTTGTTGCGCCTGCTTTTGGATATCCGGTTGATCCAGGGATTTCAGCGCCACGATAAGCAAAAGTCACTGCCTGCTGTCCCCGGCCATTAGCTAAAATGGTTGAGTCAGCATATGTTCCACTTACGTCATCCAGGTAGTCAGTGAATAATTTGCGCAGCCCAATTTCAATTCCAAGCTGGAGGTTATCCGATAAGGCCAGTTTGACCCCACCACCGAAAGGGATAGCTAACTGGTTGTTATTATATTGTTTCTTTTCAGGATAGGCTGATAATCCCTGTCCTTCTGTACCTAACGAACGCAAGTAAACTTTGGTCCCTTTTGAATCAAATGCATAAGGGTTAAAATGAAATGCAGCGATTCCTGCAAATACATATGGTGTAAAACTTCTCTCAGTTAAATCAAGCAGGTTGTATTCCAGGGCTAGCTGTGCTTCCCATATTGAAGTTTTAAAGGAAAGATTTCTGCTTTGAACACCTTTGGATGCGCTATTATTATCTGAACCCTTGACTTTTAAATAATTTGCCGACCCTCTTATAATAAATTTGTTAGTCAAATCATAAGACAATCCGAGCCCGAGGGCTGGACCACTATTGGAAAGAACAATTTTACTTCCTTGTAAATCACCCTGGTAATTGGCAGCCCCTGCGTATAAATCAGCATGGATACGCTGAGCCTGGATATATATTGGGACAGACAGCATAAATAAAAACAGCATTTTTTTCATAAATATGATTTTTTTCAACAGAGAGGGTTGTTTGCGAAAGCTGTTATTCAAAAACCATTCCATGCAGTAAAAATAATTATGAGAGAAAATTTTGTGAGAAATAGCATTAAAAAACTTTCGACTTTTGCTTGCCAATTAAAATAGTACCCTTACCTTTGCACTCCAAATTAAAAAACGGAATTTAAAGCTCTTTGCATATGTCACAACGAATCAGAATCAAATTACAGTCTTACGACCACAATTTAGTAGATAAATCTGCCGAGAAGATTGTAAAAACAGTACGCAGTACTGGTGCAGTAGTAACGGGTCCTATTCCATTACCAACACACAAAAAGATTTTTACTGTTTTGCGTTCACCTCACGTTAATAAAAAGGCACGTGAACAGTTTCAATTGTGTACACATAAGCGATTATTAGATATTTACACCAGCAGCAGCCGTACAGTGGATGCATTAAGTAAGCTTGACTTACCAAGTGGTGTGGATGTTGAGATTAAGGCCTGATGAACTTTTTCTGTCCCTCGGATGGAAAGAAGCAACAGGTAAGTTCTTAAAAAGAAAAATTTGAACGTCTAACTCCCCCAACCGGGAGCGCTGGACATAAATAAGATACAATGAAAAGTATTATTGGTAAGAAAATTGGCATGACCAGTATCTTTGATACCACCGGTAAACAAACGGCGGTTACTATCATCGAGGCAGGGCCATGCATAGTTACACAAAAGAAAACCGTAGAAACAGACGGTTACAATGCTCTCCAGATAGCATTTGGCGATAAAAAAGAAAAACACTCCCTCAAATCAGAACTTAGCCACTTCGCAAAAGCCAACACGGCTCCAAAAAAATTCGTTCAGGAAATACGCGATAGCGAACTAGATAAATCCATTGGAGATTCTATCACCGTTGACATTTTTGCCGAAGGCGATAGTGTTGCAGTTGTTGGAACCACAAAGGGTAAAGGTTTCCAGGGTGTTGTAAAACGCCATGGCTTTAGTGGTGTGGGCGGACAGTCTCATGGCCAGCATGACAGGTCAAGAGCTCCCGGTTCTATAGGTAACTCATCTGATGCCAGCCGTGTATTTAAAGGGATGCGCATGGCAGGCCGTATGGGTGGCGACAGGGTAAAAACCAAAGGCCTTACCGTAGTAAAGATTTTTCCTGAAAAAAATTACATATTAATAAGTGGTTCAGTTCCTGGCCATAATGGTTCCATCGTTTTAATACAGAAGTAATATGCAACTAGATATAATAAATACAAAAGGCGAGAAGACAGGTAGAACCGTTGAATTGCCAGACGACATTTTTGGAATAGAGCCGAACGACCACGTAATTTACCTTGCGGTAAAACAATACCAGGGCGCACAACGCCAGGGTTCGCACAAAGTAAAAACCCGTGCTGAAGTAAAAGGTTCTTCTAAGAAATTACATAAGCAAAAAGGTACTGGTGGATCCCGTAAAGGTAACCTTCGTAACCCGCTGTATAAAGGTGGTGGTACCATCTTTGGACCAAAGCCCCACAAATACGATATCAAACTGAATCGTAAAGTGAAGGACCTGGCTAAAATGAGCGCATTGGCATACAAAGCAAAAGAAAACGCTATCGTAGTGTTGGAAGATGTAACTATGGATGCACCTAAAACCAGCACATTTGCCGGTATTTTAAAAAGCCTCAATATTGGCCGTAAAAAAGCATTGTTTGTGATACCTGAATATAATGAAAACCTTTATCGTAGCCTTCGTAATGTGCAGGGTGTAAATGGTTCATTATTGAGTGACCTGAATACTTACGATATTTTAAATGCCAATGTATTGGTACTTACCGAAGGCGCAGCAAAACTGTTTTCTGCTACAGAGGAAGAGAATGGAGTAGAAGCATAAATAAACCTGGAAAATTGAATTGCAATGCTTTTTCAAATTTTCAGATTTTCAAATTTTCAAATTAAGTAGACATGAAATCGTCTGATGTTTTAATAAAGCCTGTTTTATCTGAGAAAGCCAATAAGCTGTCAGAAAAAATGAACCGCTACACATTTGTAGTAGATCGTAAGGCAAATAAGCTGGAGATAAAAAAAGCTGTAGAAGAGTTTTATGGTGTTCAGGTGGAGAATGTAAATACAGCCGTTATACCCAGCAAGAAAAAGGCAAAATATACCAAAGCTGGATTTATTGTTGGTCGCAAACCTGCAAAAAAGAAAGCAATGGTTACTGTAGCAGAAGGTGAAACCATCGATTTGTACGGTACAGTTTAGCCCCTAACACCGAAGGGAAAGGAAAAAGATTATTAATGAATGGTAAACCTGCTACCGCAAAAGCAGGGATTTAGTAAAATAAAAAAGCGCCGGAAATCCTTAGGGACAAGGCAAAGAACTAAAATGGCATTAAGAAAATATAAACCTACCACAGCCGGAACCCGTTGGAGAATTGGTAATGCATATGCAGAAATAACCACCAACATTCCTGAAAAAAGCTTGCTGGAAGCGCAGAAAAATACTGCAGGTAGAAATGCACAGGGTAGAAGGTCAATGCGCTATATGGGTGGTGGAAATAAAACCATGTACCGTCTTGTAGATTTCAAAAGAAATAAAAAAGACATTCCTGCAACAGTTAAAACCATTGAGTATGATCCAAACCGTACCGCATTTATTGCGTTACTGGTTTATGCAGATGGTGAAAAACGTTACATTCTTGCACCACAGGGATTGCAGGTAGGACAAACTGTAATCAGCGGAGATAATGCAGTACCAGAATTAGGAAATGCATTGATGTTGAAAAACATGCCGCTTGGTACAAACGTTCACAATATTGAAATGCAACCTGGACAAGGTGGTATTCTTGTTAGGAGCGCAGGTACATCAGCACAGTTGAATAACAAAGAAGGAAAATATGCAGTTCTTAAAATGCCAAGTGGTGAATTAAGAAAGATTTTAATCAATTGCTATGCAACAGTAGGTGTTACAAGCAATAGTGATCATAGTCTTGAAAGCATGGGTAAGGCCGGCCGTAACCGCTGGAAAGGTATTCGTCCACGCACAAGAGCAGTAGCGATGAACCCGGTAGATCACCCGATGGGGGGTGGTGAAGGTAGGGCTTCAGGTGGTCATCCACGTAGCCGCAAGGGTAAATATGCTAAAGGACAAATTACCCGTACAAGAGGAAAAGGTTCAGATAAAATGATCCTTACCAGGAGAAACGGTAAGAAGTTGCCGAATAAATAAAATAGTAATCAGTTAAAATGGTTCCGCTGAAGGCGGAACAAATAAACAAGATTGAAGATTCAGGTAGATCCTAAATCAGACATCATAAATCATAAATAAAAATGAGTCGTTCGTTAAAAAAAGGTCCTTACATAGAAGCAAATCTTGAAGTAAAAGTGCTTGCGATCAATGAAGGAAAGAATAAAAAAGGGGTTTTAAAAACATGGAGTCGCAGAAGCACAATCTCTCCTGATTTTGTAGGTCACACATTCGCAGTGCATAACGGGAACAAATTCATTCCTGTATATGTAACGGAGTTCATGGTAGGCCATAAATTAGGCGAATTTGCACCCACAAGAAACTTCAGAGGTCACTCAAGTAAAAAAATGTAAATAAAAGCTGATAGTGTGAAGATGGCAGCTTGCAAATAAATTGCTATCATCTAACAACTAACATCTAACAACTAAATAGAAAATGGAAGCAATAGCAAAATTGAATAACTATCCTACATCGCCCCGCAAAATGCGTTTACTCGCCGATTTGATCCGTGGTATGAAAGTAGAAAAAGCCCTGGCTATTTTGGAGCATAATCCAAAGCACCCGGCGGTTCCTTTACGCAAACTGGTTATTTCTGCCATAAGCAACTGGAAGTTGAAAAACGAAGGAGCTGATGAGAATACATTGATAGTGAAAACAATTTTTGTAGATGGCGCAAGGGTTATCAAGCGTATGAGGCCTGCACCACAAGGACGTGGATATAGGGTTCGCAAACGTAGCAACCACGTAACAGTAATTGTAGATGAAGCTGGTACAGATGTAAAGCTGGTTAAGAATCAAAAGAAAAACCAGGTGAGCGCTGTAGAAGTTCCGGAA
>JBDSYV010000155.1:0-4499 GCA_040110925.1 Ferruginibacter sp.
CAACAAAACCGGTTTTAATTTCTCATAGTTGTGTTTATGCTATTTGCCCACATCGTCGAAATTTGAAGGATGACCAGATAAAAGCTGTAGCTAAAAATGGCGGCGTCATCCAGGTTAATTTTTTCTCGGGATTTTTAGACAGCAGCTATGATCGGCGTACTTCTGAGTTTAACAGCAAGCATAAATGGGAAAGAGATTCATTACTTAAGATCAATCCTGAACCATATTTTGCTGATGTTTATATGTTTGAAAAATACCCGGAGGAAGTAAAATCAATTCGTCCACCACTTTCTGTTTTGATAGACCATATAGACTACATCGCAAAACTTGTAGGCGTAGATTATGTAGGCCTTGGTAGCGATTTTGATGGCGTAAATTCTTTACCACAGCAATTAGATGATATAACTGCAATGCCACTTATTACAAAAGAATTATTGCAAAGAGGTTACAGTAAAAAGGATATCAGAAAAATTCTGGGAGAAAATTTTATGAGGGTGTTTGAAGCTAACAAGCCAGGCTGAATAGCAAAATAAAGCCATTGAAGATCTTTACTTTGCATTCAACAAAGGCTGGTACCTTTGAGAGATGGCAAACAATACCTCACAACATATTTTAAATACTTCAGCCAACTTACTGGGTTTTTGCCTCTTTGTAATTACATCACTTCGCATTGCCAATCTAACAGAAACACTCATTATTGATGACCTTACATCTATTATTGCTTTACTGCTTACCTTCTCCTGCGTATTTTCTTTTATTTCCATCAGAACAAAAATTCCTGGCCGGGAAAAACGATATGAAACTATTGCAGATTATTTTTTTATGTCTTCCCTTATTGGAATATTGATTATCATTCTGCTTATCAGCTTTAATTTCATTAAATAAATTTTTACTATATGCATTCAGATACAGAAAACTTTCATCAGGTAGAAGATGAACAGCTTTCCAAGCTTCAGCAAATTGTTCAACGATCTATCAGGGAGGAGAAACTGATTATAGACAATCTTTTAAATGAGCCTAAAGAAATTCTTACCCGGGGGCAAGGTGTCTCTGATCGTGTGGCACAATTTGGAGGTAGCTGGAAATTTATTATCATTTTTGGTATCGTACTTTTTGCCTGGATTCTTGTCAACAGCATTGTATTGACCCGGCATGCATTCGACCCCTATCCTTTTATCCTTATGAATTTAATTTTGTCGTGCATTGCTGCCTTGCAGGCTCCCATCATTATGATGAGCCAGAACCGCAAAGAAGAAAAAGACAGGAAGAGAAGTGAAAATGATTATATGATAAATCTAAAAGCGGAAATGGAAGTAAGAAGCCTGCACCAGAAAATTGATTTATTGCTGGAAGAACAAATTAAAATATTATTTGATAGCCAGGCCACACAAATTGAATTATTAAGAAGGATTGAAAAAGCTTGCAATGCATGATTAGATATGCTTCAAACAGCAAATAAAATAACCCGCTTACTGCTAAGACGGGTTATTAACCAGCGATAAAAAAAGATTTTATTTTTTGGTTTTGCTTAATACTTCAATGTCGCCACTGGCAGTTGCTTTAAGTGATAAAACCCTGCTTTTGTTTTCTATTGTGAGGTAGTAAGCTGTTACGCCTTCCAACACAATTTCTGTTACTGAATTACTCACGGTGTAATCTTTGTAATTATCAGCAAGGGTTTGTGATAATTGTAAAGGCACCTGGCTAATAGAAATTGTCCGGGAAATTGCTACCAGTTCTGCCTGATCATTAAAGGCAGCAAAAAAAGAATTTTTTTCCATTTGGAAATTGGCAAAATACAAAGCACCGCTTTTTTTCCAGGTTACATTTTCAGCATTGCTGAATTTTTTTAGGAAGGCTGTGCTTACTTCAGTGCTTACAGGGTCAAATCCGGCAGCAAAAGCTGCACTGCTGAAGAACATCGCAATGGCTGCTGCGATTGTTGTTAACTTTTTCATGACTATACTTTTTATTTGTTTAAAATGCGCTGCTGATTTTCAGCAGCTTTACGAGGTAAAAATATAATAGCGTATCAAAGGCTTTTGTTCTTAAGTGACCAATTGCTTTAATGAAGGTTAATAATATAGATGAATGGTACAAATACAGGTAAGTTAAAAAAAGGATACTCCTGTCAAACCCTTTACCATAGAGCATTACAACTTATGTCCTAAGGAAATCATAATTAATGTAATGGTACTGTTAAATATCGTGTACCGGTTCCAGGCCCTGCAATTCATATCTTTAAGTATGAATTTATTAGGCCATGCTAGATTGTCTTTTGGTAAACCCGATATCCTGGTGGGCAACATGATCAGCGATTATGTAAAAGGCAAAAAGCAATATGATTATCCGCCGGGTATTTTTGCAGGTATCCGCCTGCACAGGGAAATTGATTTGTTTACCGATACTCATGAGGCCATAAAAGCCATTGCAGCTTATTTTAAACCAGATTACCGGTTGTATGCTTACGCCATAACTGATGTTGTACTGGATTATTTCCTTGCAAATGATACAAATGAATTTCAAAATGAAAAGATGCTTTTTGATTTTAGTCAAAAGGTTTACAGTGACCTTGAAAGTAAAAGCAATTATTTCCCGATAATATTTCAGCAGATGTTTCCCTACATGCAGCAGCAAAACTGGCTATATAATTACCGCACAATGGAAGGGATAGAAAGAAGTATGCAAGGCTTAAAGCGACGTGCAGCTCATATTCACGAAATGGAAACGGCGTATTCAGTTTTTAAAAACAATACAGAAAAAATAAGAGAACTGTACCAGCAGTTTTTTCCAGAGGTTAAAAAATTTGCAGCGGATAACTTGCAAGCCCTTTTGAATCGCTGAAGCATTAGAAATCAATTTTAATGATTTGGCTTATTACCTCATTGTTTTTCTTCCGTTAAAATTTATACCATTTATAATTTAGCAACCAGACTGAATACGTGATTCTTTTATCTTTGGAAAAATGTTTAATTGATGAAGTCTATTATTCTTGCCTCTTGCCTTTTTTTTTGCACCTCCCTTTTTGCGCAGTCTAAAATTCCTGCAATAGATAAATCACCAATGGATATGAGTTATTATCCAAATAATTATCCCCTGCTGAAAATTTCTGATAAAGCTACAGAACCAATGGTGGCAAGGGTTATCTACAGCAGGCCACAAAAAAATGGCCGGGAGATTTACGGTGATTTACTTGAATATGGCAAGCTGTGGAGGCTTGGCGCTAATGAAGCAACTGAAATTGAGTTTTACCAGAATGTAACCATCAATGCCGTAAAAATAAAAAAAGGAAGATATACCCTATATACAATTCCTAATGCTGATAAATGGACTATTATTGTAAATAAAGAGAATGATACCTGGGGCTCTTTTCGTTATGATGAGAAAAAAGATGTGGTAAGAATGGATGTGCCTGTACAAAAGACAGATGAACCTGCCGATGCATTTTTTATGTATTTTGATAAAATAAATTATACCAGCTTTAATCTTATTGCAGGATGGGATAATGCTAAAGTTGCTTTCCCCATAATTTTAAATTAAATATGAATTTATTTAAAAAGTATCTAGTCTGTCTGCTTATCACCAGTTGTATGTTTTTTGCTTGTAAGCAACCTAATGGTCAAACATCTCCTGTGCCTCCTGCTCAGGATTCTTTGCCGGCAAACCCTTATGCCCCTTTAGATCGCTCCCAAATGGATATGAGTTATTTTCCGGTAGATTTTCCATTGCAAAAAATGAATGGATTAAAAACGGAATTGCCAGTGGCAAGGGTTATTTACAGCCGCCCACATAAGAACGGCAGGGTTATTTTTGGTAATAGCGAAAATAGCATCTGCCATTATGGAAAAGCATGGAGGCTAGGAGCCAATGAAGGCACTGAAATTTCTTTTTTTAAAAATGTGATCATCAGCGGTAAAAACATTGCAAAGGGCAGCTATATAATTTATGCCATACCATATGCCGAAAAATGGACCATCATACTCAATAATAACCTATATTCCTGGGGACTGCATATAGATTCAACCTATGATATTTTTAAAATGGATATCCCCGTATCTCCGCAACAACCGGCGCTTGAAGATTTTACAATTGTTTTTTCAGATGCTGTTTATGGTGCTGATTTAATAATGGCATGGGACAACGTAAAAGCGGTACTTCCTATTGAATTTTCAAAATAATAAATAATATTTTGGCTTTGGAAAACGGATGCCTGATATTTACATCATGTGTGGTATATCCGGTTTACTTTCTTTACAAACTTCTATCGTTAATAACGACAGCCTGAATAAAATGGCTGATGCCTTGCAGCATCGCGGCCCTGATGGGAAAGCCACCTGGATAAACAGCAAAGCTAATGCAGGCTTTGCTCATAACCGGTTAGCCATTATTGATCTTTCTCCCGCAGCTGCACAACCCATGCATTATATGCATCGCTACACCATTGTATATAATGGAGAAATATATAATTATATTGAATTGAAAGCAGAGCTGCAAAAAGC
>JBDSYV010000156.1:0-5182 GCA_040110925.1 Ferruginibacter sp.
TATAGCTATTTTTTCCCCCGGCCAGTTTTGAATGAAACGGTTAGCTTCCTTTTCAATCTTTTTTTCAATGAGTGTATTACAATCTTCCTGGGTGAGCGTATCAAAATTATAAGCCCTCGGAATATTTATAAAAAGATCGTTCCATTTTATAAATGGTCCGAACCTTCCCTTGCCTTTTGTAATAGGTTTTTCCTGGTAGAATGCAACCGGTGCATCTTCTACCTGTTTTGCTTTTATAATTTCAATAGCCCTCTGCAGTTCAAGTGTAATGGGTTCTTCTCCCTTTGGAATGGAAATAAATTGTTCTCCCCATTTTACATAAGGTCCAAATCTGCCAATGTTTACAGAAACCTCCAGGCCTTCATGTTCCCCAAGCGTAAGTGGAAGTTTAAAAAGTTCCAGGGCGTCTTCCAATTTAATGGTTTCAATACTTTGACCCGCTTTCAGTTTGGCAAATGTTGGTTTCTCCTCAGCACTTTGTACTCCTATCTGCACCATTGGCCCATAACGCCCCATGCGGGCTATTACTGGCTTTCCTTCAGCCGTATTACCTAGTGCTCTTTCGCCTACTGCACGCTCGGCATTTTCAAGTGTATGTTCTACTCCGCTATGAAAGGGAGTATAAAAATCAGACACCATTTTATTCCATTTCATTTTACCTTCTGCTATCTCATCAAACTCTTTTTCTATTTCTGCAGTAAAAGAATAATCCATTACAGTATCAAAATGCTGGTTTAGAAAATCAGTAACCACCATACCCAAATCTGTAGGAAATAATTTTGATTTTTCTGCTCCTGTATTTTCTTCTTCAGTGTGTTTGTGTATGCCTTTTGCATCAAGTATAATTATGCGGAATGCTCTTTTCACTGCATCCTTATCTTTCTTTTCTACATAATTTCTTTTTATAATTGTAGAAATTGTGGGAGCATAAGTACTTGGTCTTCCAATACCCAGTTCCTCCATTTTTTTTACAAGCGATGCCTCAGTATATCTTGCAGAATGTTTTGTGTATCGCTCCGTGGCGGTCATCTGCCTGAACTCAAGTTGCTGACCTGTAGTAAGGTTTGGCAAGCGGCTTTCCTGGCCTTCTTCATTCTCATCATCATCAGTACTTTCAAGATATACTTTTAAAAATCCATCAAACTTCAGCACTTCACCTGTTGCAGTAAGCTCCTGGTCGTTAGTGCTGATATTTATTTTAGCCGTAGTTTTTTCAAATGAAGCATCAGTCATTTGGGAGGCTATGGTACGTTTCCAGATAAGTTCATAAAGGCGGTTCAACTCAGGGTCATTCACTGTTTGCTGCTCCATGTATGATGGCCTTATTGCTTCATGCGCCTCCTGTGCGGATTCATTTTTATTTTTATATTTTCTTACCTGCAGGTATTCATTACCATAGTTACCGGTAATTGTTTTTTTAATAGCATCCATTGCTGTTTCTCCAAGGCTAACACTATCCGTACGCATATAAGTTATCTTACCGCTTTCATATAATCGTTGCGCCAATAGCATTGTTTTACTTACACCATAGCCTAGTTTGCGGCTGGCTTCCTGTTGCAGGGTAGAGGTGGTAAAAGGCGCAGCAGGTGTGCGTTTTGCAGGCCTTACCTGTATATCTTTTACAGTGTAACTGGCGCCCTGGCAACTTTGTACAAACTTTTCTGCATCTTCAATTTCAGGATATCGGTTGCCTTCTGCTTTAAAAGGCACCGTACGTTGGTTTAGATCAGTGGCTGCTAATTGGGCTTCTATTTTAAAACTTGCTGTTGCTTTAAAATTATTTATCTCTCTTTCTTTTTCTACAATTAGTTTTACGGCAACACTTTGCACACGGCCTGCACTAAGGCCTCCCTGCATTCCAATTTTTCTCCAAAGTACCGGGCTCAATTCAAAACCTACAATCCTGTCAAGCACCCGCCTGGCTTGTTGAGCATCTACAAGATCCATATTTATCGTCCGTGGATTCTGTACCGCTTTTTCAATGGCGGGTTTAGTTATTTCATGAAATACAATTCGCTTGGTTGTTTTTGGATCTAGATTTAAAACTTCAGCAAGATGCCAGCTTATGCTTTCTCCTTCACGGTCCTCATCCGATGCCAGCCACACTTCACCAGATTTTTTTGCCAGGCTTTTTAATTCACGCACCACACGTTCTTTTTCAGCAGGTACAATATACTTCGGTGTAAAGTTGTTGTTGATATCAATGCCCATATCGTTTTTCTCCAAATCACGGATATGCCCAAAACAACTCTTAACTTCAAAATCCTTCCCAAGAATTGATTCAATAGTTTTTGCTTTTGCCGGGGACTCTACTATCAATAAATTTTTTGCCATAATAAGTTTTCAAAATAATTTTTATAGCGTTTTATGGATTGTTTACCATCTAAATACGCAAAAAATATGACCTGGTATGTGGGTTAAAAAAACTTTTAAACTGCATTGCCAGTAATGCAATATTAGTTTAAAAATAAAAAATCAGGTTTTTTGGTTTATTAATCAGAAAGAAAATTATTTTCCAAGAAAGTTGATTATGGTATCCATTACGGTTCTGTCATGGTAAATTTTTTGATGTCCAAGGCCTTTTGTAATGCAGAAATTGACATGTCCGTGGTTATCATCCTTTACCTTTAAAGCATCTTTCATAGGTGTGATTAAATCATTTTCATCCTGTATCCATAAAACTTCTGCATCAATATTTTTAATGGCCCTGCGGATAGAAAACCAGGATGTTTCATTTCCACTTAAAGCCAGTATTTCATCATCCATCATCTGTCGCAGTTTTTTATTTCTCAATTTCAGCATGGCAAAGGCATTATCAATTGCAGTGGTTGTATCTGCAGCAGGAGCTATCAGCACAAGCTTTGTTGCGGGTAAGGACTGTAATGATTCCAGGGCAAAACATGCGGCAAGTCCTCCAAACGAATGGCCTATGTAGGCATTAATAGGACCATAGAGCGTTTGAATTTTTTTAATCATTTCGGCATATACCAATGCATTTACCTGCTTGCCATCACTTCTGCCATGAGCAGGTGCATCAAATGCCAATACCTCGTATCCCAGTTTCACAAGGGGTTTTACAAAATGCTCAAACTTATGGCAGCTGGATGAAAAGCCATGTAGAATTAACAGCTTCTTTAGCGAAGGGTGATTACAACGAAATCCGCGGATACTAAGATCATCAAGTTTAAATTCTAGTGCTTCCGATTTTAAAAAAATATCAGCAGGCTTGCCTTTATATCGAACAAGCGGAGTACAAAATAGCCGCATTACTTCTTTCCTGGCAAGAGATGGATTTATTAAAGATAAAATGTTCAACCTGCTTTTTACCAATCCAATCAGTAAGTTTTTTTGTATTTTCATTTTTTCAAAGATATTATTTATTCCCTGCTGACCTGGTAGCCTGGAATATCATTGCCCTAATCACTTAAACTAATAACATGCAAATTGTATTGATAGGAAGTGGAAATGTGGCCACTGTACTTGGAAGGCTTTTTAAACAGGCAGGTCACAAGATACTGCAGGTGATAAGCAGGGATATAACACATGCACATATACTTGCATCTGAATTAGGAGCTTCTGCGTCTGATTTTAAAACCATGCCTGATAGCAATACAGACGTAGTTATTTTTACAGTGAGTGATGATGTGCTTTATAACAACAGCCATCATTTTATAATGAAAGATAAACTCGTTTTGCATACAGCCGGAGCTGCATCAAAAGAAATATTGCAAAAATTTTCGACACGCTATGGTGTCATATATCCTTTGCAAAGCATTAATAAAGAGATGATGCCATCTACTGATATTCCTTTCTTAATAGATGGAAGTACAGAAGAAGTGACGCACCATGTGGCGCAGCTTGCCTTTTCAATATCAAATACTGTATCACATGTTTCAGATGAAAAAAGGCTTGCATTGCATACTGCTGCGGTGATAGTGAATAATTTTACCAATCATTTATATACGCTTGCAGAAAGCTTTTGTAAAAATGAAAATGTTGATTTCAACCTGTTGAAACCATTGATTATGGAAACGGCGAAAAAGATTCAGGATCATTCACCTGCTCAAATGCAAACAGGCCCGGCCATAAGAAAAGACATTCATACATTGGATAAACACCTGAGGTTGCTTTCCTCTTATCCAAAAATCAGAACCATGTACTTGCGCATTACTGATAGCATAATGAATCCGTAATTATTTATGGGGAATAAAAATATCTGTTCGTATCCTGTAAGGATTTTTTATATCCTTACTTATTGTAAAAGGGTCTGTAACATACACTTCATAGGGCTGGCCGGCACGCATTTTTTTATTTGTTTTCATCCAGTCGTTCAGTGTCTCGTAACCCATTATAACAATTTCATAAGGTCCATAAAAATGCGCTACAACGGCACTATCCCCACCTATGCTTTTTACAAAAACTTTTGGCGGCAGTTTTTTTAACGGTTTTTCATTTATTACAAAACCTGCTTCAAAGAAAAAGGGCATATCCTGGTTTTTATACCATGCCATTGGAGCACTTATCAATTGAATATTATTTGTGTTTGCTACACCCGGTAAAATTGTTCTGTAAATCTGTGCAAGTTTTTGGTTTATCCTGTTACTGCTGGCAGCACTATCTTTAACATACAACACCCACTGTTTTCTTATTAATGTATCCGTTATGTTTATTATTGGAGGTTGTGTAGCGGTACTAGTTTCTGCGGTATCATGTTTTATAACAATTACAGGCAATGAATCTTTAACGGAAACTGCTGAATTATCTTTTTTACTGTTGCATGCACTTAGTCCTGACATGATGGTAATTGTAAAAAAGAGCATTCTATAAAATTGTATAACCATATTTTTAAAATTAAATTCTTAGGCAAGCAATGTAATCATTATAAAATTATTGACGCAAAAATGCAGATTTTCCTTAATTGATAAATTGAAGTAGGTTTGCACACCCGAAATTTGCAGGTATGTATAATATTACGTTTAGGTTTGAGCAGAAAGGATTAGAGCCAATAACTATTAAAAATGTTACTGAAGATCAGTCATTACTGGAAGTTGCCTTAAAAAACGATATTGATCTCCATCATAATTGTGGTGGGGTTTGTGCCTGCAGCACTTGCCATGTGTATGTAAATGCGGGTGAAGATTTCCTGGAAGAGTTAAATGATAAAGAAGAAGATTTTATTGAC